>VXOZ01000331.1 GCA_009839775.1 Chloroflexota bacterium
GCCCACATTTTTGGAATACGCTCGAAGCCGACTATCGCATGACATTGGCGCGGAACCGAGAGCAAAAGGCCATTGCGGCGAACGTCCGCTGGCTGGATGAATACCCCATTAGGGAGATGATCAAGCGTGGTTGGTTAGAAGCCGGGCGGGACAAGCCGAGCCGACTGCAAGCATTGCTGAACTTTCTCGGTGTCGCTAACGCCGAGCCGCGCGTATACCAGAATGCTGTTGGATTCCGTATCACAGAGGCGGCCCAGGAAAAGGTATCTATAGGTGCTCTCGCAGCCTGGCTACGCCAAGGGGAGCTAGAGGCCCAAGAGGTGCAGACGGCCGACTACGACGAAGATGCGTTCTGCAGGGCACTCTTCGCCATTAGGGGCATGACCGAAGACCCACCTGAAGAGTTCGAGCCGGCAATGAGAGCTCTCTGCGCGGAAGCGGGAGTAGCCTTTTGCACAGTGCAAGAGCTTCCTAAGAGTGGGGCCAATGGTGCTACTCGCTGGCTCACTCCGCAAAAGGCTCTCATTCAAATGAGCCTAAGAAATAAGTGGGCCGACATCTTCTGGTTCACGTTCTTTCACGAGGCATGCCACGTGCTCATGCACCGTCGCCAGCGAAGTGTAGTGATAGACGGACTAGACGCAGATCCGGAAGCGGCAGCAATTGAAGCAGAGGCAGACCAATTCGCTAGAGACTTGCTTATTCCACCAAGGGAATGGAGGGCCTTTTGCGCTATGCGGCTCTTTGCACCAAGTTCCGTCCGGGAGTTTGCTCGAACAGTCGGTGTAGCCCCGTTCGTTGTTGTAGGAAGGCTGCAGAAGGAAAAGAAGATTCGCTATAGTCAGCTTTCATCGCAGAAAGTGCGTTACCAATGGACGACCGATTCAGGCGATTGACAAGGCAACGTCTCTTGAGAGTCGGCAAAAACAAGAACTCTAGGGATCTTCGGCGCAACTTCACTTGAACAGTTTGGACGATCGTACTTGAGGTATAAACATGCCACCCCTAAAGACCTACGACCTTTTCATAAGCCACGCTTGGCGTTACGACGATGACTACTATAGAATTGTGAATTTCTTGGAGGCTGCAAATAACTTTCGCTATAGGAACTACAGCGTACCTCAACACGACCCTCTTGACGCGAATGACACCGCTCGGCTGGCGCTTGCACTACAACGGCAAATCAGTCCGGTAAACATCGTACTTGTACTATCCGGGATGTATGTCAATTACAGGGAATGGATTCAATATGAAATTGGCGTGGCCGAGAACTATGGCAAGCCGATAGTCGGGATAAAGCCCTGGGGGTCCCAACGTATTCCTACCGCAGTTCAATCAGCAGCCGTAACGATGGTCGGATGGAACACTAGCTCTATTGTAGATGCCATTAGGAAGTATTCTCTTTGAATTCTGGTGCGAACAGGAAGTTTGATTCGGAGCAACTCCTTGAGCAGTACAAGCTCTATGTCGAGATGGCTGACCGAATTAGTCAGCGTAGGGATCAATCTAATAGACTCTATGCCAGTTTGTTGACCGCTTTGGTGGCATTACTCTTGGTGTTCACAAGGCTGGATTTATCAACTGAAATAGGGACTGTTGTGCTTCTGGTAGACGGTATCAGCGGGATACTCCTATCGACAGTTTGGTTTGTGAACCTTCAATCATACAGTACTCTGAACAAGGTGAAGTTCACAATCATCAATGATTTAGAGTCTCGTCTACCGGCTCAAGGTTATTCCACAGAAGAAGAATTGCTGAGGCAGTCAAATGGCTGGTTCGGTTATCGCCGCCTTACTGCGGTTGAGCAATTGGCACCTGTAGTATTCTCTCTGCCCTTCTGCGTTCTGATAGCTTACTCCTTATGCTCCCTCATTTAGAAGAAGACGATCTTCTGGGCACTAGCCCTCAACCCATCTTTTCTGCGAAGGGAACTTCGATATGGCTTGTCTTGCCAATCTGCTATCGTCCTTCAAAATGTCGGTAGAGACGTTTCCCCGCTATTCGGGCCGATTCCCGTAATGGTACCAACGCCTACGGCAAGGTCTCGTACTCCGCCTGCTCGTCTACTGGATACGGCGGACGCTCGCCCTTTACCACGGCGGCGATGCATTCGAAAGCCATGACCACCATGGCGTGGACGGATTCTTGGGTGACGCCGGCCACGTGGGGGAAGGGCAGGATCTTCGGGTGGGTCAAGAAGGGGTGGTCCTTGGGCGGCGGTTCCACGGAGAAGACGTCGGAGGCCGCGCCGGCGAGCTGTCCCGCGTCGATGGCGGCTACCAGGGCTTCCTCATCCACCAGACTGCCCCGCGCCGTATTAACAATGTAGGCGCTGGGCTTCATGCGCGCCAGCAGCGGCGCGTTGACGAATTTGACGGTCTCCGGCGTGCTCGGCAGGTGGACCGAGATGAAGTCCGACTCCGCAAAGAGCGCTTCCGGCTCCGCGAACTCCACACCGAGTGCCTGCGCCGCGGCGTCATCCCACATCACGTCGTAGGCGAGCACGCGCATGTTGAAACCGCTGGCACGCCGGGCCACCGACTTGCCGATACGGCCCAGACCCAAGATGCCCAGCGTCTTATTGCACACGTCCACGCCCTGAATGCGGTGGAACCCGCCGTCGCGGGCAATAGCCGCGTGGCCCACGACCTCGCGCGCCACGGCGAGAATCATTGCCATGGCGTAGTCGGCAACGGTATCGTTATTCGCCCCGGGCGTGATGGTGACCCAAACGCCGTGTCTCGTAGCGGCGTCCACGTCGACCTGGTCGTAGCCCACGCCGACGCGCGCCACGATCTTGAGCTGCGGGTGGGCGGCAAAGACGCGCTCCGTGAAGTTGTCCGACCCGGCCACGAACGCCACCACGTCGTCGATGTTATCGATGATTTCTTGTTCCGTGAGCGGCCGATAGATGTCGAGCGGCGGAGCCAACTCCAGCCCGGCATTGTGCAGCAGGTCCCAATGCGGTCCGGGCAGGTCGAGAATAGAGCGCGCGCCAATGAATACCTTTGCCACCGGTCTTTCACCTTTCTCGTTAGCAGTATCTGAGTGCGGAGCTTCTCTATTATCCGCTATGGCGCGGCGGTATGCCTACTTGGACGACGAACCGTACAAACAACGCGAGCGCACTTGCCTGCTTCAATTCCAGCGTCGTTGTGGAGCAGGCAAGCGTCTCTGCGCCGATGCGTTGGCAAGTCCCCGCGTCCTTCATTTAACCGCCGCTTCCTTATTAAGGATCCCGCGCAATTCTACCAACCAGTGGGAAAGCGAACTTGATCGCCGCCGCTGTCCCCCTCACCCCAACCCTCTCCCGAGGAGAGGGAGCTTTCTCGCCTGCTGGCGTGGGTTCTTGTGACTGTTTCTCCCAGGGAGAGAGAGCCTTCTCGCCTGCTGGCGTGGGTTTCTGCGACTTTCTCCCGCAGGTGAGGGTGGTCTTTTTGCCTATTGGCGCAGGCTGGGCAAAGACCTCTTTGCCGCAGGCGGAGGGGCGGTAACACAGTGCCAGCGTCTCCAGAGTGAGTTGACGTTCCGCAAAGCAACATAGTACGGTCATATTTGCAGCATTGCGGCATGCCCATGCTTGCTGCATACCAATGATACACACGCGCTGCGGCCGGCGTTGAGGACACGTGAGATGAGCACCGAAGAATCCGACAAGAGCCAAGGCGGCAGAAGGAAGAGGCGCCGGGTACGGTACGGGGAAGAGGAGATCCAATCCGTAGAGATCCGCTACTTCCCCAATCCGGAGCCCAAGCGCGACTACTACGTGCAGATTCGCCTGCCGGAGTTGACCTTCAAAGACCCGGTGTCCGGCTATCCGGACTTCGCCGTCGCCACCATGGTGTATATTCCCGACGCGCGCATCGTGGACCTCAGGACGTTGAAGCTTTACTTTAATAGCTTCCGCGACAAGTACTTCTCCCACGAGCGCATCACCAACGAACTCTTCGACGAGTTGCTGGCGGGGTTGGAGCCGCGCGGCGCGTTGCTCATGATGGAGTTCAACCCCCGCGGCAACGTCTCGACGCGTGTCATCACCACCACGGACGATGCCTTTCTGGAGCAGGCGCGGAACGTGCTCGAACTGCCGGTGACGCGCCCAGCTTTCTGAGATTGCCGCCCCTGCAAGCCGCAACTCTCCTCTCTGAAGCTGTAGTTCTCCTCTATAGGCGACCTTTGTAAAGACCGCCTGGCGCTATAGCATTCACCTCACTTTAAGAGCAGGTCATTGAGCCGGCCAACGTTTGCGGCAGAATTCAGGATCACGGATTCCGCGCAAAGATTCCCGATGCCGCAGTTGAAGAATCCCTCTTCTCACGAGACGATTCTTGAGTCATGAGAAAAATGCTCTTGCCGTTCAGACCCCTCTAGCCATAATCTGTCAAGCTTTTCCGTAGCCGCATTTTCCAAATCGTCTCCTTGTCAATAGGACACTATGCCTCACTAACGGTCATTTCATCTATTGACAACCCGCATATACAGGTCATAACCGGAATTTTCCCGGAATCTTGCTACTTTTTCGGTTGAATAGAGGCTTTGTCCTTGACAGGTATTGGAGCGTTCCCCATAATGTCAGCAGCACCACACCGTGGGTATCGAAAACGTGGTGAGCAGTATGTATCATTCAGGTAGCGTTCGGTGAAGGGGCGTACCGAACCCGAACGGATCTTCAGGAGGAGGGATCAATGCGTATTACCAGATACCCTACCCAGTCACTAGACAGGACGTTCCTGTACAGTTCCCTTGTCCAGGTCGCTCTCGTGATTGCGGTAATCGTTGCGTTGCTGGCAGTTTCGCTGCCCGCGCGCATCGCTTCAGCGGCACAGTCCAGCGCATCTGCGGCGCAGATGGAAGTTGTGATCGTGCCGCCTCGTATTACCATCGCCCTTGGTGACGATGGTTCTTTGCAGTCGGTAACGACTAGCGTCTTCATCGGCGGCACGGCGACGCCGGTGAGTATTTCGGCCGATGACCTTAAGGCGCTTGGCGCGTTCGGTATTCCTGTACCCGCGCTGGGCATTGATGCCATGACCTTAGGCTTGCTTACGGGCGCTGGTGTCGAGCACCTTCAGGTCGTAAAGGGCGTGGACGGCTTGATTGACATCTACGTCAACGGTGCTTACACCATTGGTGTAAACCTTGGCGAGGATGCAGCGAACTACGAGCGGGTGCTCAATCTGGTGGAAGGTTTCACCGGCATTGCCATCCCCTTGCGGGACGTTGTGGTTCCCGTGGTGCTCGCTTCTGGTGGCGACGTGGTCATCACCATTGGTGAGTCGGCCATTCCGGTACGTGAAGAAGGCGCGCCTTCCGGCTACGTGGGCACCGAGCAACAAGAGATTGAGCTGATGGCGAAGGCCAATGTCAGCTACGATGCCGACGGCAATCTCTCCGTGCTGGGTATGTCTGCTGCCGACCTTGGTGTGGTTGGCACCGAGTTGACTCCGGCCATCATTGCCCTCATGACGGACAACGGCATCAGCGAGTTGAACGTCAAGATCAACAATGACGGTCTGTCGCTGGGCAGCAACGGTGAGATGCTGGCTGACGTCCGCTTGGGCGGCGCCGATGCATTGGGCATCCTCACTGCGTTCGCACCGCAAGCTAGTATTGTTCTGCCATACTTGCACTTGCGTGACCGCATTGACGTTGACCTGACGGTGAGCCTGCCGTAAGAAGGGGTGCAGTAGTGTAAATCAGGAAAAGCACTACGCTCCCGTCATACGCAGGTGATGTGAGGGATACCCTATGCGCCCCAAGGGTATCCCTCATTGCTTAGAGAAGGCTTGAAGACAGACAGTATCTTTGCATGAACGTTAGACTCGAAACCATGAATGCATGCAAGCACAGAGAGGGAAGGCTATGACCACCTGGAGACATTGGTGGGTGCCCGTACCAATTCTGTGGTTGGTCCTTGTCATCATCGCTCTGATTGTGCTGGTAGCGGTGGGCGGAGGACTCACTAAGTTCGCGGCAATCCTGTTCTTAGTGAGTTTTGGTTTGCTCTTCTCACTGCTCTACCTCGGCGCGGGGCTTGGCTATAAGGCAGGGTACCAACTCGGTGGTGGTACCGGTACCGGTCAGGCTGTGGGCATTGTCGGCCTGATCATCGGCGGAATAGTAGGCCTGCTGGCTTCGCTCTTGATTGTTTCCACGGGCTTCGTGAGCCACGGGCTTTCTACACCGTTTGCACCGGCGCGAATGTCGGCTGCCCAGCCCATTTCCGGGCCTGGCGCACCGCCTGAGCGTGCTGAAGAATCCATTGAAATCTACGGCTTGCCGCAAGCAGCCGTGCAATTCGGCGATAACGGCGGCATCAGCGGCGTAGAGGTTCGCACATTCCTTGCCGGACAGGAGTTCACCCTCGGTTTGTCAGAGGGTGAGATTAGTCAACTCGGTGTCGGTGAAGTCCTATCGGCTTCAGCCATCGAGTCCTTACAAGCGGCCAATCTACAACACATCCAAATCATCAAGGGGCCGGGCGGCGATATCGACGTCTACGTCAATGGCGGCTTTGCGCTCCGCGTTTCCGTAAACTACGATCAGGCCGCGTTGGACAAGGTCATCTCGCTTGTGAAGGGACTCGGCTACGACGTGGTCCTGCCTGATCTCGCCGTGCCGCTCGCATTGGCGATGATTGGCACCGTCGCGGTAGATTTCCCCACGGCGGACGGCGCTGCGGCAGTCGAGAAGTTCTCCGGCGATACGTCGCAGCCTCCCGATGTGCCCGACGCTACGGACCCGCAGTACCCGCTCACTGTCGGCACAGTCTTGAGTGCCAACGGCGACCTGCTTGTACCTGACGTTATCATTCTGGAAAACACCGCGCCTCTGCTCGAAGCCATCGGCTTGAACCTGAGCATGCCCGGCATGCTTCCGGCAGATACCGTGGCAGGTTTGAAGGAAGCCGGACTGAGCATGATAACCGTCAAACTGGTCCCGCAAGGCCTCGACATCTACCTGGATGACGTGCATGCTATGACCGTCTTCTTGGGCGATGAAGAGACCCTGCAAAACCTGTCCTTGGTTGCAGCAGCCTTTGCTGGCGATGAGGCCGGGGATATGCTGGGCAGCGTGGCGCCACTCCTGGTGCGACGCAACGAGCTGGCGGTTGACATCGTTGTGAACATAGAATAGCGCTTGCTTTTCCACCTTACTTCGCAAGCCTTGTGCTTTGCCGGGGTGAGGGATAGCGGCAAGAAGGTGGGGGGTGTGGGAAAAAAACAACACCCAAAATTTTTTTTTTTTTTTACAGAAAGGATTGCTGAAAAAACATATA
>VXOZ01000117.1 GCA_009839775.1 Chloroflexota bacterium
CAAGAGGCGGGGGACAAGCCCCCGCGCTACTTTGATGCGACAGCACTAGGGCTTGTCCCCCGCTCTTGTGCGGTGTGCAGCAGGTTAGGATTCGGATGGACTCCCGCGAAAGCGGGAGTGACGAGCCGCCCAAATTCCCTTTCCCGTTCATGACGAAAGTGAGCGACCATGGAACATGATACAGTACCTAGACAAGCCAACCATGTGCGTGTAAGTAAAGCGCGTGAAACTGTTTCATGAAGTCAAGGAGCAGATAACCAATGGCCGCGTCTCCCGCAACCGAAAAGAAGGTCCTCAGCGACGACCAAGTAGCCTTCTATCACCGACACGGCTATCTGATTCTCGAAAACGTGCTGTCGGCGGCTGAATTAAAAGGGTTGCAAGATGCCTCCGAACGGCTGCGTGACGAGCGCTCCCGCCTGGGCGGAGACGACAGCCTGGCCGTAATCCAAAACGTGGCGCTCTTCGACGACGCCTTTATGCAAGCCGCCCGTCATCCGGTGATGCTGGGCGCCGTAACCCAACTCATCGGCGAGAACCTGCGCCTGCAGCACTGCAAGCTGAACTGGAAGCCGCCCGCCAAAGGCAAGGGCGAGGTGGGCTGGCACCAGGACTTTCCCTTCTTCCCGCACACAAACTACGATTTGCTGGCATGCATGTTCCTGCTGGATGACGCCGTGCCGGAAAACGGCTGCATGCGCATGATACCGGGCAGCCACCTACGCGGGCCGGTCGACCACTACAACGCTGAGAGCGGCAAGTTTACCGGCCGCTGCACCGAACCCCGCGAGTACGAACACGACGTGGCGCGCGGCAACGTGGTTGATCTCGTGGTGCCGGCCGGCTCCATGACCATTCACCACTGTTGCATGCTCCACGCCTCGTACCCCAACCACAGCGACACGCCGCGGCGGGGTCTGGTCTACCAGATCGCCGCCGGTGATAGCATCCAACTCGGCGGCAACCTGCACAAGGTGTGGCCCATCTGGCTCCAGGGCGAAAACCCCTTGCAGGCCCGCATCGGCAACCACACAGTGTACCGGCTCAGCCAGCAGATCACGAACGTCGGCGGCCTAGAACCCAGCGCCGACTGGCAGAAAGTCACCCAGGACTAGACGCAGGTGCTAGTTGGAGTGCTTGCAAGGAATGAACGTTCGAATGCTCCTGTCATTCCGAGCGCAGCGAGGAATCTGGGGGCCGGACTTGACAAATTCAAGAACCAAGGTCTACTCCGACGTCATCTCGTTCTTGGACATAGAAACGGTGTACGTCAGATTGAAGGCGACGGCGATCATCTCCGTGCATGGTCATGTCGGCTTGAAGCTATTGCATCCATTCAAGTAAGTCATGCGGGGTTCTGTTAGTCATTTTGGCGCTCCCGGTCCTGCTGCGGCCTGAAGTCTGAGTCCCAGGGCGCGCACCACCTTCAGCACGGTGGCGAACTCCGGGTTGCCATCGGCTGACAGAGACTTGTATAGGCTCTCCCTACCCAGCCCCGCGTCCTGCGCCACCACTGCCATTTTTCTAGCGCGGGCGATATCTCCGAGGCTCGCCATGATCAGGCTCAGGTCACCCTCTTCCAGCGCGACGTTCAGGTATGCCGCCATGTCCTCCTCGGTCTCCAGATGCTCCGCCGGATCCCACGGCCTTGTCTGCGTCTTTGCCATAGCTGCCTCCTAGAGTCCTCTAGCGAGCTCCAGCGCCCTTCGTATGTCCTGTTCTTGACTATCCTTGTCGCCTCCAGCCAGAAGAACGACCAGGGCCTCTCCTCTCTGCGCAAAGTACACCCGGTAGCCGGGTCCGTAGTCGATCCGAATCTCGGATATTCCCTCTCCGACCGGCCTCACGTCGCCGGGGTTGCCCAGTGACAACCGCCGGATGCGGCTGTCGATTCTCACCCTTGCTTGCCTGTCCCTAAGCCGTCTGAACCAGCGGGCGTAGACCTCGGTCTGGCGAATCTCGACCATTACCGTATTGTAGGCCACAGGATACTTAGGACACAAGGCGCCTTTTGCGGGCTCGTTAGCTCACTATTCTGACAAGAGCACTCAAACGTGCACCGCTCTGCCGTGATCCACGGACTCGTACGCCGCTTCCACCAACTCTAAGGCGCGTACGCCGTCCTCCCAATCGGGCTTCGCGGGCACCCCGGTAACGATCCCTTCTAAGAAGGCACGTAGCTGGATCTCAAAGGGGTCGCCGCCTTCTAGGTCTACCGGCTCCCAGCCGGTCATGGGGTCGGCCTGGAGTTGGGTGGGATCGTAGCGGAAGCCGGGGGTATTGGCCTGGAGCTGCTGGTGCATGGCGTTGAAGCTGAAGATCAAGCTGCCGTCTTCACCGTCGATCTCGAAATACGGCACCTCTTCGTGCTTGCGCCGCGCCCAGGAGACGAATACGTCGCCCAACGCGCCGTTGGCAAAGCGCATCTGCACCGTGGCCGCGTCTTCTACCTCCGCGCGAAAGCGTTCGCCTTCCGCAGTTTCCCGCTCTGAATAGACCGTTGTCATGTCACACGAGACACGCACGATGGGGCCGATCATCCAGCCGAGCAGATCGAAGAAGTGCGCCATCATATCGTGTACGATGCCGCCGCCCGCCTCGGCTTTCTGGTAGAACCAGGCTGGACGGTTCTCCACCCGCTGGGGTACAAAGTAGCCAAAAACCCCGCGCACATGGAGAATGCGGCCGAGTACGCCGGAGGCGATGATCTCCTTGGCCTTAGACGTGCCGCCCTGGAAACGCATGTTCTGCACAATGCCGTGATGCACGCCGGCCTGACGCGCCGCGCGCAGGAGATAGCGCCCTTCGGAGGCGGTATTTGTCAGCGGTTTATCCGTGTAGACGTGCTTGCCGTTCTGGATTGCCCGCAAGAGCGGCGTGAAGTGCAAGCGGTTGACGAGGCAGTTATCGATTACGTTGATGTCAGGGTCGTCGATGAAGCTCTCCAGGTCGGTGCTCGTCTTGGCCGCGCCGCATGTCTCCGCGAGCAGAGAGACCTTCACCGGGTCACGCCCATAGAGGGCAACCGCCACATTGTGGCGCTCGCCATCGATCACTAAGCCCTTCTCTTGAATCGACCGCAGCGCCGTGCTGTGCAGTTGCGCCATACGTCCGGTGCCGAGTACCCCGACGGTTAGGTCCATTGGTGTGATTTCCTCCATACTCGAGTAGTGGTTGCCGTAGTGTGCTCTTAAGTATAACGAAGAGGCCGGTCAATCGATTGCGCGCGAAGCTGAGACGAATTCCGCAGCGTGTAGGCAGGTTTGCTATAGTTGCATGGAAAGCGTGCCGGTTGCTCTGCTGTGTGTCAGTTGCGGGCAGCGGCGCGTTGTTCCAAGCACATCTCGGGGCCAAAGGAGACGGAGAGCGTGGGATCAGGCATGGCGCTGTGGTTTTGGATTGGCGTGGCCTTTGTGTCGTGGGGTCTGGCGTCGTTCTTCGGCAAGCTGGTGGCGCCCTATTTTGGCGCGCCGTATCTGGTCTGGGTGCGGAGCATCATCACCGTTGTGCTCCTCTTGCCGCTGGTGTGGGCCCAACGCCACAACTCGATCTCGATTACGCCAACGTGGCAGACTTGGGCGCTGGTCTTCCTTGTCACCGCGTTCACGGCCAGCGCCGTCATCGGCTTCTACAACGGCTTGCGCCTCGGGGACGCCTCGCTGGTAACCCCCGCCAGCGGCACGTATCCGGTGCTGACGGCGATACTGGCAGTGATCTTCCTCGGCGAACAGATCACGTTCACGCGGGCAATGGGCATCTTCTTCGCGGTGTTGGGTATTGTCTTCCTGACGCGGTAGTACCCTTGCCAGAGGGCAAGAAGAGCTCCTGAGGCCCGCTCTTATCCCCTCTCCCTCAGGGAGAGGGCCAGGGTGAGGGGGAAAGTGGCACGGACTCGATTGCAGCCCCGTGTGAACTACAATTGTCGTGACAATTCCACTTCAAAAACAAAAAGGAACTCTTGAGCCATGAAGCTGGCAGACAAAGTAGCAGTCATCACCGGCGCAGGGTCCGGCATTGGGTACGAAATGTCCACGCTCTTCGCCCGGGAAGGCGCCACCATCATGGGCGCCGACGTGGACGCGGACGGCCTCGCCAATACGGCAAAGGCGGTGGAGGAGATCGGCCGCCCCATGCGCACGTTCATCGCCGACGTGACCGATCCCACCGCCGTGGAACACCTCATGGCCGAGACCATGGAAGCTTTCGGCAGCATCGACATCCTCTGCAACAACGCCGGCATCGGCCACGTGGGCAGCGTGCTGGAGGTCACCCCCGAGGAGTGGGACCGCGTGATGGCCGTGAACGTGCGCGGCGTCTGGCTGGGCTGCAAGTACGCCGTGCCCTACATGCTCGCCCAGGGCGGCGGCATCATCGTGAATACGGCCTCCGTGGCGGGACAGGTCGGCCTGCCCAAACGCGCCGTCTATAGCGCGTCCAAAGGCGCGGTGATCGCCCTCACGAAACAGGTCGCCATCGAGTACGTAGCCGACAACATCCGCGTGAATTGCGTCTGCCCGGGCACGGTGGAAACACCCTGGGTCCAACGCCTCCTCGCAATTGAGGACGACCCCGCCGCCGCTATGGAAAACCTGCGCCTGCGCCAACCCATGGGCCGCCTCGGCCAACCCGACGAGGTCGCCAAAGCCGCCCTCTACCTCGCCTCCGACGCCGCGGAGTTCATCACCGGCACGGAGTTAGTAATCGACGGCGGCCTCACCGCCCGGTAGCAAACGTCTAATCGGCCAAAGTGCCTTCTCACCAAGGCTTGTGAAGAACCGTATCCCACTGTCATTTCGAGTGAAACGACGATGGATCGCTAAATTGCCTTATGAAGGTCAAAGCCCTAGTCCATGAGAGCAAAATGGAGTACAGAAGTCAATGTGTTGAATCCACTAGCCCACGATTAGTTGTGATACGACCCAAACTTCTATTACGATTGCTCAGGAATCTTCTATAGTTCAAGCATTGGAGCTGCCTATGGAAACCTTCATGCCCACCGTACGTGAGTTGTTTGACTCTCCGACTATATACCTAATTCCCATCTATCAGCGAAGATATGTTTGGGACGAATTCAACCAATGGGAGCCCTTGTGGCTAGATGTAATCGGAATTGCAGACCCCCAACTTCCCGCTGGTGAAGAATACGACTTAGATTCGCGAAAACCCCACTTTCTCGGCGCAACGGTTCTGAAAGGGCTACCACCCCGCGTAGGACGTGCAAAGGGATTCTTGGTTGTAGATGGACAACAACGTCTTACGACTATCCAGTTGCTATTGACATCGGTAGCAGACACCTTTAAGGAGTACGAAGAGCTTTCAGAACTTGAGAGTTTGGCGCGCGATCTGACCATCAATTGGGTAAAGGGAGCCCCTTCTCCCAATGAGCCCGACAAAATTCGGCCATTAGCCGGCGACTTTGAATCCTTCACAAGAGTGATGAAGGCAAGCAGAGACTACGGTCAAATACCGGACATGTCTGGCCCAATTCGTGAATGTTACGGCTACTATAGGCAAATGGCATCTAAGTGGCTAGTAGAAGGAGAAAGCTCGGGGCTACCGCTACGAGTTCGCGCAGAATCACTTCTGACAACCATCTTTGACAAGCTCCAAGTGGTAGCGATTCACCTGAACAATAACGAGAATGAATCCGCAATCTTCGAAGCACTGAACGCACGAGGTGAGCCTCTTTCCGAATGGGAGAAAGTCAAAAACTACATACTCTTCAAGGCTAGTGAAACTCCTGGAATCGACCAAGGTGAGCTATATGAGCAACACTTGTTGGAGTTCGATGACCGTCGTTGGTTGGAAGAGACTGGACATGGAGCGGCCCGCCGTCGCATATCAGACCAGTTCTTGGACTATTGGCTAGAGTCGAAACTCCGACGCCCAATTAACGCCCGCCGTGTATTTAGAGAGTTCCGTAAGAAATTGGACCAGCCGGGCAGTTCCATCGACCCGGATGATTGGTGCAAAGAGCTAAAGAAAGATGGTCGACACTTCCTGCAATGGCAAACTACACAGGAATGGGGCAGGGATTTCGAGGCGATTTTCCATGGCCGTAGGAATGCGATCGATATTGGTGCGATTTGGCCCTTGTTGCTGGCTCTATCGCGAGTAGTCACAACACCGGAAGACATTGAGCGGTGTTTGGGTGCTTTGGACAGCTTTCTATGGAGGCGCGCCATCGTCGGTAGGACAACGCGGAACTATGACTCAGTAGCACTGGAGCTCGTAAACGTCTTACCCCAAGAGCCAACTGGTGAGATGCCATATAGCAACGCTATTATCGAGCAGCTTTGCAAGTACGAGCTTGTCCGGTCCAGTTGGCCAAGTGACTACGAAGTTCGAAAGGCGGTTTTGGAGCAGAATGCCCCGCTGAGGACCATTAGGCAAGTGCTTGAAGCGATTGAAAGGGGGATGATGCGGGGTAAGCGTCCAGGAAATGAACATATGACACGCGATCTCCCGATAGAGCACCTGATGCCTCAGACCCGTTTCTTGGACGACTGGCCGCTACCGGCAAACGCCGACGAAGACGCTGAGTTGGTGCGCGATGACATTATTCAGCGCCTGGGCAATTTGACCTTGGTTGATCACGGGCTGAATTCAAAACTAGGGAACCGCTCTTGGGCCGAGAAACGACGCATCCTCCAAGAGGAAGACAATCTATACATCAACAAGGAACTGCTTAATCACGCACATAGTGATCACTGGGACGAGGGGCAAATTCATTTGCGAGGAGAGAGACTAGCAGAGTTCATAGTAGATATTTGGCCACACGGGCATGAAGTTACAGGAGAGATCGAACGCTTAGAGACGTAGATAGAATCTAGCTAGGTGCCGTAGAATCAGACAGTGGCATTGCTGCGAAGTAGCTTTGCTAGCTGTCCACCCAGTTAAACCAAGTTTCTAAGCTCAGACGGTGGCCTCTGCAGTAGCGCAACAATTCCTGATGTGTAGCAAGAAATATGGCTCTCTTATTTGGCAGTGGGCCATCACTCCTTGATCTCACCCAAAAAGGGCACTAGCCGATTTGCTTTTGGTGGGTGGTTCCCATCAGTTCCGAGCAGACTGAGCTTACCTTAAAGGGCATGGACCGTGGCCAACCCAAGATGCTTTGTTCAATTTCCCCATCCTGGTTGTGAATGTGAACCCGATTACGACAAAGGGACAAGTTGGAGTAGAATTACTAAATCGCATTGCCGCAAGTTCCTGGAATTCCACGGCAGGTGGATTGACGAAGACAACATTGAGAAATGC
>VXOZ01000330.1:0-752 GCA_009839775.1 Chloroflexota bacterium
CGGCTACTGTGCGCTGGCCGTACAAGCTCAAGCTTCGCTATAGAGCCGTAGCGCGGGGGCTTGTCCCCCGCCTCTTCACGAGCAAACGTCCTGGGATACGGCACAAGCCGCAAACCTGTGCTGCCGTTTTGCCTGCTCACCAATACAAGCATGTTGCGCCGCTAGCCTCCCTTGCATCCCGCAGACGGATATACCTACTTCTTCCCTTTTGGGCGGTGCCTCCGGGTTCATCTCGCACGCTGAAATAGCCGGCCTTCTCTAATCCACAATTTGCGGTACAGTGGGATTAAGGGATTCAAGGCAAATAAGGCGGTCAGAGTATGAACCAAGGAGCACTGACGCTCTTTCGTTTGGCGGGTATCACGGTGCGGCTGCACTATACGTGGTTCCTCGCCTTCTTCCTGATCGCCTGGACGGTGCCGCGCTTGATCTATCCGGTCGGCTATCCGGGGTGGTCTGAGCTCAACTACTGGCTAGCGGGCAGTGCGGCTGCGATCTTGCTCTTCGGTTCCGTGCTGTTCCACGAATTCGCCCACTCCTTCATGGCGCTGGCGCGCGGCCTGAAGGTTGACGGCATCACGCTCTTCGTCTTTGGCGGCGCGGCGGCGCTCAAGTCCGAACCGCGGCGGCCGGCTGACGAGTTTCTCATTGCCGTAGTGGGGCCCGCGAGCAGTCTGTTGCTCGCCATAGCCTTCTTGGTTCTGAGCGCACTCATTCCACGAGACCTGCCCGCGCAACCCCTCATCCAACAC
>VXOZ01000330.1:762-7247 GCA_009839775.1 Chloroflexota bacterium
AGATGGGTATATCAGACAGCGTAAACAGCGGCCTCGCCGTCTTCAATTTGCTCCCCGGCTTTCCCCTTGACGGCGGCCGCGTCTTCCGCGCCACGGTCTGGGCACTTACCGGCAGCATGCGCAAGGGGACCACCATCGCCACGATTGTCGGGCAGGTCTTCGCGTTCGGTTTTATCGCGCTGGGCATCTTCATGCTCTTCAACGTCAGTTTTGTTCCCGGTGTTTGGTTCATCTTCATCGGATGGTTTCTCAACGGCGCTGCAGCGGCGAATCGCCGTCAAGTGACCCAGGATGAGGCGCTCCGCGAGATTCCTGTATCCAATCTCATGCGCGCCAATCCCCCTGTGGTGCGTCCCGACGAGACGATAGACCGGGTTGTGCTCACCATGCTCTTGCACGACGGTATCCGTGCCCTGCCGGTGATGCTGGCCGGGCGCGTGATCGGCATCATCACCATTGACGACGTGCGCAATGTGCCGCAGCACGCCTGGTCTGAGCAAACCGCCTTCGCTGCAACTACACCATCTCCCCTCATCACCGTGGGGCCCAACGACTCCATTCTTCACGCCATGGAGCTTATCGAGGAGCACGACGTCCAGCAGGTGCTCGTTATGGACCGTGCTGAGGTGGTGGGCATGCTGAGCCGACAGGGAATAGCACGATTCTTGCAGCTATCCCGCGAGCTTGGGGTCGAGGCGACGCTTGGCCGACGTGAGAAGGCTGGTAGACCCACTGATTCTACCGCCGACTGATTTCGCCGCCGCACTGCCGCCCGCCCGTCCCAAGCGTGGATTTGCCAATCCTCTCCCCCGAGGCATAGCGCATCTCCGGCCGGGCCTCCTCCAACTGACTGCACGGAAGATGTGACTTCCGTTTGCGCAGCGCACCGCCACTGCTTAGAATGCACGTTAACGTGTACGTTAGAAAGCAGTAGGACACACATAGCTTGGCACGTATCGTGTGTAAGGCAATTCATACATGGGAAGTGCGCCGGACGCCTCCACGGTGGCTTGATGGGAGGTTCGCGCGCTGAAAGACCAGAGTTCGACACAGCAGCGGGATGAATCCGCATCTGCCGAACATTCCGATTCAGGCGGCAAGGGCAAGCCCGGCCTACACTTCATCACGCAGACCTTTGACGCGCTTTCGGTTCCCGCCTACCGCGACATGTGGCTCGGCATGATCATCTCCTTTGGCGGCCTGCAAATCGCGATTATCTCTCGCGGCTATCTGGCATACGACCTCAGCGGGTCCGCCGGCATCCTCGGTCTGGTCGGACTGGCGATGGGTCTGCCGATGCTCTTCTTTTCTCCAGTCGCCGGCGTACTGGCCGACCGCCTCGACAAACGCCGTCTCCTCATAGGCTCGCAGCTCTTCATGTTCACGGTTGCCGGTCTGCTGGCGCTCCTCATCCACACGGGACTGATCGCCGTCTGGCATCTCATCGTGTTTGGCTTTTTCCAGGGGATCGCGTTTTCGCTGGGCATGCCCACACGGTCCTCTTTGATTCCCGCGCTGGTGGGACGCGAGCGGCTCGGAAACGCCATTGCGCTCAATAACTCGGGCCGGAATATGATGACGATAGTCGGGCCCGCTGTCGCAGGCATTGTCATCGTCACACCGTGGTTGGGCACCGCCGGAGCCTTCGATATCACGGCGCTGTGCTATGGTGTCGCCACCCTCTTCCTCCTACGCCTGCCCAAAGCGGCGGACAGCGGCAAGAAAGCCGATCCCGGCAAATTCTCTGCGCAGATGTTTGCCGGTTTCAACTATGTGTTCACCGAGCGCACGTTGTTGCTACTTCTGGTGCTGGCTTTCGTGCCAATACTGCTCGGCCGGCCCTACCAGATGCTGCTCCCCGTTTTTCAGGCGGACGTGCTCAACGTTGACGCGCGCTGGCTCGGTTTCCTGAATGCGGCCTCCGGCGCGGGCGGACTGCTGGGATCATTGCTAGTGGCCTATTTGGCGGCGAGTCAGCACGCCAAGTTGCTACAGACCGTCTTCGGCGGACTCTTCGGTATAGCGCTGATACTCTTCGCCTACACTTCTTGGCTTCCCCTGAGCCTCGTGCTGGTTGGGTTCGTCGGACTTGCGGCCAATGCCTACATGTCTCTGAACAACACGCTCGTGATGCTGCATACCGACCAGGCCTACTATGGCAGGGTGATGAGCATCTACATGATGTCGTTTTCGCTCATGATGTTCAGCGGCTTGCCCATGGGCATGTTGGTAGACCGCTGGGGCGCGCCCCAAGTTGTGGGCATTGCGGGCGCAGTGATCCTGCTCTTCATCCTGGCGGTCTCGCTCGCAGTACCCGCCTCACGCCAAAAGGATGAAGGCGAGCCGCGGACTGCTCCACCAAGGAGAACGCCTGCCCCGCTGTAGGTCGAGCGCTTGAGGCAGAGCGGAGCATGTATCTAAACCTCTTGAAGCGGAACCACAGTAGGGTGAGTGCGCTTATGCGGCTAACCGGGACACGCGGGCGGCCCGACGACCAGGACCGTGAATACGTTGGTTCCCGTTAGCAAGCTCGAAGAAGGAGCATCTCCCTAATGAATAGTATGCGGCGATCGGCACTTACCGCTGGAGCCGTAACCGGCGGCGATGTTGTCTCAGCGTGTAACGTGGCGCCGATCAGAGGAGAGAGGACCAAGACTGCGTTCACGGAGACGCCGCAAGCGACGCCTGGCGGAGAAGATGGAACGCACGCAGTCACCTGGGGCTATACCGGCGACATTGGCCCAGCGCATTGGGGCGACCTCTCCCCGGCGTTCACGGCGTGCAAGCTGGGCGTGTCGCAGTCGCCAATCGACCTGACGAGCGACACCGAAGCAAAGCCGCATGATCTTGCCTTCCGCTATGCCTCCGCGCCGCTCGAGATCACCAACAACGGGCACACAATTCAAGTAGATTACGCGCCCGGCAGCGCGCTCCTCAGCGGCGGCAGGCAGTTTGCGCTCGTGCAATTCCACTTTCACCACTTGAGCGAGCACACGGTTGACGGCCAAGCCACCGACATGGAACTGCATCTGGTGCATCGAGACACCGCCGATAATCTCGCCGTTGTCGGCGTCTTCCTAGCGGCAGGACAACAAAACGAGGCGCTACAGCCGGTATGGGCGCACATGCCGGCGGCAGCGGGCGAAGAGCTGCAAGTGCAAGGGGTGACGATCAACGCCGCGGACCTGCTGCCCGCGGATCTTGCCTACTATAGCTACATGGGCTCGCTCACCACGCCGCCGTGCAGCGAAGACGTGCGCTGGTTCGTCCTCAGCAGTCCGGTGGAGGTCTCCCCGGAGCAGATTGACCGCTTTGCGGCGCTCTATCCTGACAACGCCCGCCCGACCCAGCCATTAAACGGGCGGACGCTCTTCCTCAGCCAAGCGGATAACTAGCCGCCCCACATAGCACCGAGCGGCCCAATGACCTAGACCATCGAGGAAATGGGGAGTACTGTAAAGATGAAGGGCGCTACTCGCAACTCCGACGTTAGAAACTGCGTAGATACGTCCGTCTACACGCGCGAGGAACATAGCGTGGAAACGGAGGGCCGTTCAGACAAACGTGATGTTTGAAAGCGGGCAGCAACGCGCTGCTCATTGCAATAATCATCTGCCATGAAATACTTCCGGCAGACATGGAGGAAATCAACTCATGAGAAACGGTAGAGACGAGGCCGTAGAAAAGTACACAAACCGCAGCCGGTCGCTAATTCTCCAAGCACAAGAAGAACTTGACAAAGGAGATAGCCCTCAGGCGTCAGAGAAAGCATGGGGTGCAGCGGCTCAGGCCGTAAAAGCCATCGCCGAGCTAAGAGGCTGGGAACATAGAACCCATGCTCATCTTTTTCGGAATTTGACCTTGATCAGCACTGAGATTGGTGAACCCGGGTTGCTGGCCCTGTTTAGAGAGGCCAGCTCTCTACATCAAAACTTCTATGAAGATGCCCAGACCGTTGAATCTGTGCAGGGCGGCATTGACCACGTATCCCGACTGATCGACAAGCTGCTTCCTCTTGCGCCATCATCACCTGCAAGCTGAGTTGGTGCATTCACGTTGCACGCGCAACGTCTAGGTCAATGCGGTTTCCGCAGCGCTTGGCAGAGGTGGCATTTGCAGTGCTAGCCACTACGCTGTAGCCGATGTGTCTTCGTCCAACAACGTCGCGTCATGCTCGCCGGCAGGGGCGGGGCGCTTTGTTTCAGAAGCAACGAGCATCGGCTGCGCGCGTTTGGCAATGACGTCCGCAGTCACGACGACTTCACGCACGTCATTGCGGGACGGCAGGTCGTACATCACGTCCAGCAACGCCTCTTCCATGATGGTCTGCAACGCGCGGGCACCGGTGGTGAGGTTCTGCGCCATCTGCGCCGCTTCTTCCAGGGCATCGTCCTGGAAGACAAGCTCAACGTCGTCGAGCGCGAACAAGTGCTGATACTGCCGAACGGGCGCATCGCGCGGCTCGGTCAGCACCTGGATCAACTCATCGTGCGTCAGCGCATCCAGGGCCACCGTCACCGGCAGGCGGCCGACGAACTCAGGGATCAGGCCGTACTTCAGGAGATCGTCCGGCGAAATCTGGCGGAGCAGGTTCTTCGCCTCTTCCGCGCGCTCCGCGGCGTCCATGGCGCCAAAACCAACGCGGCGGTTACTGCCAACCCGCTTCGCGATAACTTCTTCTAGACCCTCGAAGGCCCCGCCGCAGACGAAGAGAATGTCGGTAGTGTCGATCTGGATGAACTCTTGGTGCGGATGCTTGCGGCCGCCTTGCGGCGGCACGTTTGCTACCGTGCCCTCGATAATCTTGAGCAAGGCCTGTTGCACACCCTCGCCGGAAACGTCACGCGTGATCGACGGATTGTCAGCTTTGCGGGCGATCTTGTCGATCTCGTCGATGAAGACGATCCCCCGTTCGGCGGCAGCAGTATCGTAATCCGCCGCCTGAATGAGGCGGAGCAGGATATTCTCCACGTCCTCGCCCACATAGCCGGCTTCCGTCAGTGACGTGGCGTCGGCAATGCAGAAGGGCACCCCGAGAATGCGCGCGAGCGTGCGTGCCAGCAGCGTCTTGCCGCAGCCGGTCGGCCCGATGAGGAGCACGTTGCTCTTGCCCAACTCGACGTTCTCGCTGTCTTCACCGCTCGCCACGCGCTTGTAGTGGTTGTAGACCGCTACCGCCAGCACCTTCTTCGCGTGCTCTTGGCCGACCACATATTGATTCAGAAACTCGTGAATCTCCTTGGGGCTCAGCAGCCGCGCGGGACCGGCGGCGCCCTTACGCTGGGATGAAGACGCCTGTTCCTCGCGAATCAACTCCCGGCAGAGTTCGACGCACTCGTCACAGATATATACGCCGTTCTGCCCGGAAATCAGCCGACGCACTTCCTCTTGCGCCTTATTGCAGAACGAGCAGCGGTACTGGCCTCGAGAATCACGACGACTTGGCAATGTTGCTCTCCTTCGTGTGCGCGCTTGGCAGATCCTGCTATCTGCTGGCTACCCCATCGGTTTCCGGCGTCCTGACGGCGGACGGCAAAACGTCATCGATCAGCCCGTACTCCTTGGCTTCTGTGGCATCCATCCAGAAGTCGCGCTCGCTGTCGCGCTCGATCTTCTCCAGGTCCTGGCCGGTGTGCAGGGCAATGATGGAATTCACTTGGTTGCGCGTGCGCAGGATTTCGCGCGCCTCAATCTCCAGGTCGGTGGCCTGCAATGGGCGCGACGCCTGCGTCCACGGCTGATGGATCAGCATGCGCGAATTGGGGAGCGAATACCGCTTGCCCGGCGTGCCACCAGCCAGCAATAGCGCAGCGATGCTGGCCGAAAGGCCCATGCAGTAGGTAGCCACGTCATTCTTGATGTACTGCATGGCGTCATAGATCGCCAGACCTGAGTGCACGCTGCCGCCGGGCGAGTTTATGTAAAGACCAATATCAGCATCGCTGTCCTCGCTCGAAAGCAGGAGCATTTGCGCGATGATGCTGTTCGCCACGTTATCGTCAACCGGTGTGCCTAAGAAAATGATCCTATCCCGCAGCAGCCGGGAAAAAATATCCATGCCGCGCTCGCCGCGGTTCGTCGTCTCGATGACATACGGTATGAGCATACTCTACTCCTTAGTGTCGGCTCGTTCTCTAGCGTGTAAAGGTTGTCGTTATAGGCTTTTTGGTTAGGCCGATAAGCTGGCGAATCGGCTCCTGCAAATGATCTGTTCCATTATAGACCGCATCCTCGCCTCGGTCACTTTGCCTGAGACGGCCCCAGAGCACAGGCGCGAACACACTCCTATTGAGAGCAACCCGCCCAACTATCCACTATGTAAGGCCCTGCCAATGCTCAGGCAGAGACCTCCGTAACCACCGTTTCCGGGCGCTCTACTCTATCGTACAAGTCTTCCAAGTAGTGGGTCGCGGCCACGGCGGCCGTCGTGGCGTCACCCACCGCCGTCGTGATCTGCTTCGTCAACTGCGTGCGCACGTCTCCGG
>VXOZ01000342.1 GCA_009839775.1 Chloroflexota bacterium
CCCAAGGACGACTACGTGCTCATCGACCCCGAGACGCGTCAGAGCACCCTGACGCTGGAGATGAAGGAAGAGATGCTGCACCGCTGGCTGCTTGGCCGACTTGACCTCCGGGCGCGCCTCACCGAAGGCAGCGTAACGGCGTACGGCGCGAATTCAGCAGTTATCGAACAGGTTTGCGACGCGATTCCCTTCTCGCCTTGGGCATACCACTTTATTGACTGGATATAGCCCGAGACGATGACATACCTGCGGTTTATGCGGCGCGTATAATCCGTCGCATCAGTTAACCCGAGTTCCACATCTCAGCCCCACATACATGCCAATCGATGATTGTTACAATTGTCCCGGGGCAAGTGCGAAAACCGTTTCCGTTGCAGAGCGAGGCAGGAATTGTTTGTGGAGTGCGCCCTTACCCACACATCCGGCATCGGATTGCCGTATCCACCCAATCTGCGCCGTGCAAAATCACCCGATGTAATGTGACTAGCGATTCCTCTATAAGAACACCGAGGCGACAAAAATGAGTTCTAAAGTGAACTGGAGAGAGCATCCTGCCGTCGTCGTCTGGAGCGACGACTGGGGCATGAACGCGTGGGCGCCAACTGAGGAAGCCTACAACGCCACGAAGCACGAGGAACTCATGCAAACGCGTTGGTCCTCGGGGAGTCTTGAGACGCCTGCAGACCTAGAGCGCACGTATCAATTGTTGGAAGCGCATCGGAGCGGCGACGGCCAGCCGATTGTCTTTGAGCCCTACTACATCGTGGGCGGTCCTGACTATGAAGCCATCCGCGCGAACGGCTTTCGCCATTACGTTGACTTTGGCCTCGACCAAGGAGTCTCCCAAGGTTGGGAGCGCGGCGACATCGTCACCAAGGCCCGCGAGGGCATCGAGCGCGGCGTCTGGGCGCCCCAATATCACGGCAGAACGCACCACTTCAGCCACCATCGCTGGCTCAAGCGGCTGCGCGAGGGTGAAGCGCGGGCGCAGCGGATGTTTGCCCACCACATGTACGTCTGCGAGACCGTGAAGGAACGCGTGCCGGAGCATGAGGACATGGCGGAACCGGAGCGCAAGGAGTGGGTGCGCGGCGCGCTGAGCTACTTCGTCCGCATTTTCGGGTTTCCGCCTACAAGCGTACGCAATTCAGACGAGGCTGAGATTGCCTGGGCGACGCAAGGACTGCAGATTAGGGTAGGAGTCGCCGACCGTGAGGGAGAGGACCAGACCGGAAAGCGCTCACCGCTTTGCGACCTTTGGTACGCCGGCAGCGCCATTAACTTCGAGCCGTTCCAGACGGCGGACCAGGAAGACATCCTCACCCGCGTTCAGGCAGAGACTGCTGCCGCCTGGGAGGCCAATCGACCGGCCTTCATCAGCAGCCACCGCCGCAACTTCACCGCCTTCACGGACGACGTGGCCAACAACTTCGCGGTATGGGATTCTTATCTCTCGTGGCTTGAAGCGGCGCATCCAACCAACGTCTTCCTCACCATGCCTGAGGTGCGCCAACTCTGGGAAAGTGGCGTCTCATCACGCCGCTACGGGAATACGCTCATCTTCCGCAACTGGACAGAGAAACAGCAGACAATCACATGTCCGGCGGGCCTTTATGAAGCTGTTGAAGACATCACATACGCCGACAATGAATCCGCGCTCTCGGTCTCCAGCGCTGGTGAAAAGCACATCCTGGTAGCGCCGCACGGGAACTATTGTCTCACCGTAGGAACACGCTGAACCCACCTCATTGGCCATGCTATACTGCAATCAGCCCACGAGAGCGAAAGAGGAAGTGAGATGGCGTCACCAAACGGTAGACAAGAGCGGGTAGAGAGGCACGCAGCCACCAGCCTGCGCTTCATCAACCAGTCCCAGGCGGAGCTTGCAAAAGGGGATGCGCTTCAGGCATCGGAGAAAGCGTGGGGCGCGGCTGCGCATGCTGTGAAAGCCGCCGCAGAGGGCCGGGGATGGAACCACGGCACGCACAGGCTGCTCTTCGACACCGCTGCCCGCATCGCGGACGAGACAGGAGACCCCGAATTCTTCGACCTCTTTAAAGTAGCGAGTGCCTTGCATCAGAACTTCTATGAGGGCTGGGAATCGGACTATACCGTGCAGAAGAGCATAGAACGCGTAAAAAGGCTCGTGGAGAAGGTAAAAAGGCTCGTGGAGAAGATGGAAGCGCTGCGGCTACAGTCGACCCGGGGCGCGTAGATTACTACCAATTGCGGTGGGACGATCCTTTGTAAATTACCGCTTTACCGGCGTTCCTATTCCGCGATCGTGTCTGACCATGGCCTCAACGCCAGCCGAGACTCATTCCCCTATTGCAGATTCAGTACCAAGCCACCCCGAACCTGTTTGCGCCAGTGGAGATAGCCTGCGTCCTCTATGGCGCAGGCTTGCCTTTGGACTTATTTCTCAGCAACTGTCTGCCGCCTTGATGCTGCTTCGTCCACAAAGCTAACGTTTGATTGTCGAAACGTGCGTGCGACGCGTGGTAGTATCCCTATATCCGCCTGCGCTGCGGCATAGCCAGCGGTTTCCGGTTTAAGTGACCGCTTCGGGTCGCCGCATGAAACGCTACGGCAATCTTAGAAGGGACGTGATCAGTGCGAGACATCACCCGCTCCGAACAGCTCTGGACACGCGCCAGAAAACATCTTGCCGCCGGAGTGAGTAGCAATATCCGCTTGCAGGAGCGCCCGGCGCCCCTCTACTTCAGTCACGGCAAAGGTTCCCGCCTGTTTGACGTAGACGGCAATGAGTACATCGACTACGTGGCTGCCTACGGACCGCTTATCTTGGGCCACAGCCACCCTGAACTTGTGGAAGCCGTGCAGAGACAAGTGGCCTTAGGGCAGACGTATGGCGGCCAGCACGAAATCGAGGTAGAGGTAGCCGAGAAGATTTGCGCGCTGGTGCCGGCCATGGACGTCGTGCGCTTCTGCGGCAGCGGCTCTGAGGCCAACCACGCGCTCTTTCGACTGGCACGGGCCTACACCAGACGCACCAAGATCGTACGTTTTGAAGGCCACTACCATGGCTGGCTGGACGACCAGATCATCAGCGACCACCCGCACTCGGAGAAAGAAGCGGGAGCGCTGCCGTTTCCGCAGCCGGTGCTGGGCAGTAAGGGCCAACTTCCCCACGCGGCCGGCGAGACCCTGGTGCTTCCATGGAACGATCTGGACGCCTTTTCAAGTCTCATGGAGCGTGAAGGGCAGAACGTAGCCGCGGTGATCACAGAGCCCATCATGTGCAATGGCGGCTTCATCCTGCCGAAACCGGGATTCTTGGAAGGCTTACGCGAGATTTGCACGCGCGAGAACGCTCTACTTATCTTCGACGAGGTCATCACGGGCTTTCGCGCCGATCTGCACGGCGCGCAGGGTCTGCTTGGCGTAACCCCGGACTTGGTGACACTGGGTAAGGCGGTCGCGAATGGCTTTCCGCTGAGCGTCTTTGGCGGACGCCGCGACATCATGGACCTCGTAGGCAGCGGCGTCATGCACGGCGGCACATACAACGGCAATCCCATTACGCTTGCCGCCGCCAATGCCACCCTCGACGTGCTCTCCCGTGACAATGGCGCGGTGTATGAGCAGATTCGCGCCGTTGGCCGCAGCCTCATGACTGGCATCCGTCAGGCTGCGCAGGCTGCGGGGCAATCCGTTCTGGTGCAGGGCATCGGTCCGGTCTTGTTTGCCTGGTTCACAGATTTGTCGGAAATTACCACCTTCCGCGACAACTGGGCCTGCGATGAGGACAAGTATGCGGTGTTCCAAGGAAAGCTCGTCAATCATGGCGTGCGCACAATTCCCTCGGGCCGCTGGTACGTTTCGGCTGCGCACACCGAGGAAGATGCTCGCCAAACGGTAGACGCCGTAGCACAAGCACTCAAGGAGATGTAGCCAAAGGAAGCCGGTAGCAATCCACGCGGTTGAGGGGTTCATACTACCGAGATATTTCTTCGAAAGAGAGCCGCCGGGGTTTGCCTGCTGAATCTCATCAGCTTGAGTTAATTCAACAGCCCATAGTGATGCAGAAAACTACAGTAGCGTTATTTAAAGAATTGTAAGCAAGGAGATCGTCCAATGCCCAATCTGCTTGTTGGAAAGAGTGCAATCGTAACCGGCGCCGCCAGCGGCATCGGGCGCGCCATTGCCCTGGCCTTCTTGCGGGAAGGCGCGAGTGTACTCGGCGCCGATCTCAACCTGGATGGCCTGCGGGAGACGGCAGACCGCGCCATGGTGCATGGCTCCCCATTCCTAACGCAGCGCTGCGACGTTACCCAGCGTGCCGACGTTGAAGCTACCGTGGAGCGGGCCGTAGCGGAATTCGGCAAGCTCGACATCATGGCCGCCATCGCCGGCATTGCCCTGGAGCACGACTTCGTGGACATCAAGGACGACGATTGGCACCGCGTTGCTGCCGTAAACATGCACGGCGTCTATATCTGCGATCAGGTGGCCGCCCGCCAAATGGTCGAACAAGGCCATGGCGGCCGCATCATCAACATGTCTTCCGTGAACGGCCTGATGGGTGAGGAGGAGTTGGCCGCCTACAATACCTCAAAGGGCGCCGTTACACTGCTCACCAAGAGTGCTGCCATTGACCTGGCAAAGCACGAAATCACCGTCAATTGCCTTGCCCCCGGCTACATTCGCACCCCGCTCACCGACGAAAGCATCGCCGATGAGGCGTGGATCAACGAATACTTGAAGCGCGTCCCGTTCCGTCGGGTAGGCGAACCGGAGGAAGTGGCCGATTGCGCGGTCTTTCTGGCGAGCGATCTCAGCCGCTACGTTACCGGCCACGCGCTCGTGGTTGACGGCGGGCAAATAGCCGTAATATAGGAATCCCAAAGCATCGGACGCGGGTCTTTTGTCAAAAGGGCAAGGGCCCGCGTTTTGCATTCCCACACGTTGTAGGCGCTGCAGGGCTTCCTTATCCCTGCGGCTTGGGATGGAAGTCGCGCTGCGGCCGGATTTCGCGGGCACGGAACTCCTGGAGGAATTCTGCCGTACGCTTGACGGCAGCCTTATAGAGAATTTCGCCCTTTTCGGCAGTGGCGACAGTGGGGTCGCCCTGGATGCCGGTTGACGTATTGCGGCTAAAGAACTCCTGAAAGTGGATCCTGGTGTTGGCCGGCCATGCTCCCCAGATGTGCTCGCTCCGCTGCACCTCATCCACCGTGCGTACCGCCTTGCTCATGTCCACCAAGTGCGGACAGAGATAGAGCATGAGAGAGGTCTCGTCCTCTTCGGCGTGGTGGGCCACGCCGTGTGATTCGCGGGTCCATGGCAGGTCTTCATCCCGCACCAGGGCCCAGTAATTCGCCAGTACACTGATCGCCGCGCTTTCGTTGTTGATGCGGCGCATGGCGAGGTCCAGCACCGGCACGTTACTGCCATGGCCGTTCAGGAGCACGATGTGCCGAAAGCCGTGGTGGGCGAGGCTAAACCCAATCTGCGCCACATAGTCGATGATCGTGTACATGTTGATAGCGATCGTGCCGGGAAAGTCCATGTGGTGTTCATTGAACGAATACACCACCGGCGGCATCACGATCACGTCAGGCGTAAGTAGCTCGGCCACGTCGTTGGCAATGCGGTGCGGAATGATGTAGTCAACCAGCAGGGGCAGGTGCGGCCCGTGCTGCTCCATGGTGCCCACCGGCAAGACGACCACGGGGTCCCGCAAGGCCGCCTCCCCCACCTCGGGCCACTTGAGTTCTTCATACCGGAAGTTTTCCATTGTGTCAGTTAACCTTTCGTCAAGAACCAGCTACGACCCTCTGAGCCACGGTGTCTATGGGAAAGCAACCATTTATTCAGTGGAGAGAGGCGGTCAGTCCACGCGCTGCACCGTCACCCACGAGCGGCTTTCGGATGACTCAACCACTGCGTGCAGCACCTCCTGCGTCTTGAGGCCCTCAGTGAACGTCGGTGTGATTGCGCGGTCCTCGCGGACCGACTGCACAAAGGTCTCCATCTGCCGGGTCGCTCCCGCCAAGAGTTGTCCGCCGTGCCCTTTGTCCACCGTCGGCGGCTCACCGGGAATCGGCTCGCCTTCCTGTCCGGGCATGAAGAGCCAGCCCTGCGCGTTCTCGTAGAGGATGCCGCCCTTCCGCCCGTTGATCATCGTATGGCGCCTACCCACCGGGAAGTTGGAATGCACGGAACCGAGCCTACTCACGCCAATCGTCCCATGTGCGCCGTTCGCGATTTCCATGAGGATAATTGTGTCGTCGTCGAGGTCATGAGCATGGGGCGTGCCGTCATCGTCGAATACCTGCGGTGTGAATGTCTTCATGTTGGCGCTGACCTCGGTGATGTCGCCCACGAGAAAGTGCACCAGATCGATGTGGTGCGAGCCGAGGTCACCCAGGATGCCCGTGCCTGTGCGCTTGGCGTCGGTGCGCCAGGTGAAGCGTGGTTTGTCGGAGCGTACTAGCGCAGGGTTTAAGCTCTGCGTATGCAGATGCACGACTTCACCAATGACGTCATCTTCGATGAGCTTGCGGATGTTGTTTGCGGCCATGTTCCAGCGGTTTGAAAACCCCACCACCGTGCGAAGATTGGCCTGACGTGCGGCCGCATACATCTCACGGGCCTCTTCCACTGTGACCGCCATGGGTTTCTCGCAAAAGATATGCTTGCCTGCTTGGGCTGAGCGCATCACCAGATCGTGGTGAAAGGCGTCCGGCGCATCCACCAGCACACCATCGATCTCATCATGCGCAAGCAATTGGTCGGGGTCCGTGTAGACATTCGATATGCCAAACTTGTCGGCGAACTCTTGGGCGCCAACCTCGCGAGGCCCACAGACGGCAATGAGCTCCACACCCTCGATGTGCGCCAGTCCCTCTGCGTGCACGTCCGCGATCATGCCGTAGCCGAAAACTCCGAACCTAAGCATAGCGTTGGGCCTTTCACGTAACTGCAGTTCCTTAAATCCAAGGTCATTCTCACAGGTGCGCCAGAACATCACTGAAAGCGAACACGCGATTGCTAGTTCTGTGGAGCACAACTGCGGTGAGTATTATGACGTTTGTCCCTAACTGTGCGGGTCTAGCGAATCCTGCTGCCCGGCGCGGCACATGACTGGATACACAAGCCCGCAGAGCGCCTCTTGCTACTAGCTTTCCCGTCCTAGTGAAACAGACAGAGTGAAAAGACGCAACCAGTGTCCTGGTCGCAGATATCCAGCATCGGTAGCCGC
>VXOZ01000082.1 GCA_009839775.1 Chloroflexota bacterium
CCGAATTCGGCCGAAGACGGCCGAGTCTGCCTCTCCCCTTGGAGAGGGTGAAGAATCAGTACGGCCTGAAGTTGATTGCATCCGTGCGTGGTTGCTGCCCTGAGAACCTTGACCGGAAGTTCCTCACCTCGGGATCGGGTTTGGGGGCAGGCTCTAGCACTCTTCCACGGGGAGAGGAGAAAGAGACGCCGATGGGGTGCTGGGTTGCTGCTGACTTCGCGTGCGTGCTGGTGCGTGGCAGCCACCCTCACCCTGCCCTCTCCCTCAATGGAGAGGGTATGAACGGAGTCCCGCGGAGAAGGTGCTGGGCCGGCTCGGCTTCCTCTCCCAGGTTAGGGCGAAGCGTGCCGTGCCCTTGGACTTCCTAGTCCGCATACGGCTCTTGCGGCGGGCGGAATAGGGCCTCGAACGGAAGAGCGTGCCCACAAGAGGCGCCCTCGCGGGGTTAGGCGTCTCAGCGGGAGTTCCCAAATCTGCGCAATCCACGCCCCGTGCCAAGATCGCCGGCCGATGTTTGGTCGCTCGCGGGTACAATCTCGCAAGGGCGGACGTATTCCGAGTACTGGCCCGCGCCGCACGCTCGACCGGGTCCAGGGATCCTCGCAACGGAGGAGCCGATGGCTACAGAAGCGGAACGCCTCGCCCGGTTGGAAGGGGCCTACAACCACCTCGCGACGAAGGCCGACCTCGCGAACCTCGAAACTCGCCTGACGAAGTGGTTCGCCGGACTACTTCTGCTCGTTGTCATCAACGTGCTGGGGACGGTGACCGGAATCCTTATCGCGCTGCTCGGATAACCGGTTCCACGGCCGACTTGGCTCGCTTCAGCGGGATCGGGGACCGGCGTCACCGTGGATCTCGGCCTCAATCTCCGCATGCGGGATGTAGTCCGACGGATCGGTGTCCTTGAGTCGCTCGCTCAGAATCGCCATGTCCTCCGCGTCCTCGCGGCGCTCAAGCTGCTCGAGGTATTCGGCGTCCTCGACGGACACCAGGGCTACGACGCCTTTGCCGTGGCGCGTGAGCACGATTCGCTCGTTGCCGAAGGCGACCCGGTTGATGTGATCGGAAAGCTCACGCCGGGCCTCCGAGACGCGCACCCTAATCATGACCAGCTTCCTCTGCCAGGAGCATCCAACGCCTCCCAAGGAGTGATTGTACAATAGTAAACAAAAGTACAAATCAAGCCTTAGTACACATTGATCCGTCTTCGTAATTCAGGCTTGTTGAGCGCTGGCTCTCGGCCGCAGCCAGGTTTCCGTTCCGCTCTGGCGGCCGCGGGCAGTTGGGTTGAATGTGCCCGAGTCGGGCTGCTATTGACGGGTAGTCCAAGCATGCAAGCGCCGGACGGCTAACCCGTCCACGTAGGGCTCCAACCAGTACGAACCTTCAGGGGCGTCAGCGGGTGGCGGTGCGCGCTTGACGACACCGATGACCTGGACCAGTTCATCGGTTGGGAGGGGTTCGGTCCACGTTACTTGCCAGCAGTCAGACCACGTAATTGGCGGACGTCCACCCGAGGTGTAGCAGATTTCAAAAATGATGCCGCCGACGGCGGTGGACACCCAGTTGACGTGGCCTTTGAGGCAGACCACCAGACGGTCAGACGGGCGGTAGCCGAGGATGCCTTCGGTATCCCAGGTCTCGCCGTACGCTTCGGCATCCGCGCAGGCGTCAATGGCGGCCTCGGCCCGATGGCGCACAGCGGCCTCCGCCGAGTCGTCTCTTGTGAGAGTCCATACGACCCAGGTGGCCAGGACGGCGAGGACGATGACACCGAGCACCGCCCACCGTAGCCGTGCATCAAGTCTTGTTCGCGGTGTGCCCGAGGTCATGGCTGCTCGGCTGCCGGCCGCCCTGACAATGGACGCGGCGGGACTTGTACCCACGCCTCAGAGTCGACAGCACTGCGTGATTCCAATTGTCCACGCACCCACAATAGGAGCGAGAGTCACTCCGAGTCCGCCACGCGTGAGTGTAGCTGGACGCCAGGATCAATCTTATCCAAACCGCCAAACAATCCCATTTCTTCCGCACCCGGACTGGCTACGGCAAGTTAGAGCAAGTCAGGAGGACAATTGATTTGCGAGCTACGAAATCCAGTGGCATCGCGCGGCACGCAGGGAGTTGCGGCGGCTTCCGCGAAGCGACCAGCGGCGCATTAGCGCGCAGGTACAAGGCCTGGCCAGCGATCCGCAGCCGCCTGGATGCAGGCAGCCACGAGGGGTACCCATGCGCGGCGACCAGCCAGGAATCGTATGCCTTCGGATAGAGTCTTGGAAGGGCGGTTGTTTGGTGGCTTCTGGGCTGCGCCGGGTGAATGGCGGGGTTCAGGGGCTTTCGCTGGGGAGGAACCGCCATGACGGCTGAATTGGGCACGATTCTTGGGCTGAACGCTTTCGTAATTCTCTCGGTTGTCGGACTCGCGTGGTGCGTGGGGCGGGTTGAAGGGCGGCTGATCGGGGTCGAGCGTTCGGTTGAACGGCTCCAGACCGACATGGGACGGCTGCGGGAGGACGTTGAGGCCATTTTGTTGCGGCTGCCGGCCAAGGTGGAGTAGGGCGCCGGAGCCAGGGAGCCCGTCAACTCAGCGACCAAGCGGAGCGCAAGCGGTATCGAGCAACCGTCAAGCGCACGGAGCCTGTTTGCGTTTTTCCTGCTGTACTCCTGTCAGAGCAACCTGAGCATTTAGGTCTTGGGATCGTGGGCGCTGAGCAATCAACACCGACCTGATTGGTGTGTCTGGGACATGGTCAGCGTTGAAGCACGGCGGTGATTGATGCTGTCACCGGCCGATAGCTCAGTCGGAATAGCGTCGCACTCGCATTGCGGAAGTCGCAGATTCGATTCCTACTCGGACCACCAATTCATCCTAGGCGGATTTGACAAGAGCTATACATACGAAACACATCGACACAAAGGAGCTAGCCCCATAAGATTGGCGAAGCATGTGCCCACTCCGCAACCTGCGTGGCCGCTACAAAACCCTTCCGCAATCGGAATCATGAACACTTGTCACTAACCATCAGTCCGCAGCCGAGATGCCTGCATGTACAGATCCACGAACTCGAGAATCCAAGCACTTTGCAACGGCGCGAGTCTTAGACGCGCAGCCACTTCAACCTTGAATCTGAGTATCACATCGTCCGTATGCCTCCCACGTCGAATGACTCCTAACACGGTCATCAGAAAGTTTTCTTGAATCTGACGCAAGACAGATTTCTTTGCCAAGGATGCGACAACTTCCGCCGCTACAGAAGCTGCGGACTCATCCGAGCAACTGGGTCCCTCCAGCGTCCTAAGCATGGCTAGGGTACTCTCCGTCACGCTATATGCACTGTCCTCCAGACTTTGCTGAATATCGTCACCGCGCACACGGACAAACCAATAGTTCATTTTTACCATTTCATTTATCATTCCGGAGTACTCGCCATCTGAAATAGATTCCGAATCAAGCAACTGAACCAAAATAGCTTGACTGCTCACGACTTTCATGCCAAGCGAGCGCGCCACATCCGCCTGCACAAGGTCATCTGACACCAGAACAGGCCTCGTACCATTATCATCTTCGCCAGCGAAAACAGAGCCCGCCCCGCCTGAAGTCAACACATCGATATAGTCCTGAGCCTCCTTTACCGCCAGCATAGGATATGACGGAATCCTATCCAGCGAGTCTGCCAACGATAGAATGGACTCTAGATTGCGCCGCCGTTCTGCAACGAATTGCTGATCAAACTCCATCCGCGTGTAGTTCCCTTCTTCATCCTTTCCCATCACAGCTGCAGGCGTGGCGTCCATCCTCATTGCGTACACAACCTCTTGAATCTCGTCATACACCAACTGCGGAATACGGACTCGGTCGAACTCTCTGCGCAGCCAGTCAGCCAATCCCAGCTTGTGGACCGTGAGAAGTGCCATGAGATCCAACACAATATCGTTGCAATCACCAAGCGCTTTCTTCGATGCATCAGCTTCCTGCTCGTTGCCATAGGCAAATCTGATGCGAGCAACAGGATCCATCACGTACTCACTCCAGATTTCCAGTATTGAGCGACCGACAAGAGCGGCAAATGAGGCAAATGGAATTTGACCTGACTTATATAACTCCTCAGCATTTCGCACTAGCTGGTGCCTTAGGTCTATACTCTCGAATAGTTTTGAGAATTGTGGGTCAAACTCCACTCTTGACAGTGCCATGTTGTCAGGAAAGCGCGTAGAAAACTCCTCAGAGATCTCTTGGAATTCGCGGACGTACTTGCTCTGTAAACCCGTAACTTCATATGACAAGTCCTCAAGTCCCTGACGCAACACAATGTGATCCCCTACGCTACGTCCCAGAAGTCGATCCGTAAGTGGGTCACTCGGTAAGAGCTCACGCGGGCCCGGGCTGTCCCGATCGCTCTCCAGGAGTTGCCACCACTGCTCGTCGTCGTCCCTACGTAGTCGAATCACGCTCCCCGGTACGGCGCTCTCTGGTTCCGACCCATCGTCGCTACGTCCTAAGAACATCCTAAAGAATCCCAATTGGGTGTCGGGATCATTTCGAGCACTTTGAGTTGCCAAATACGCATCTTCGAGGTATTCCGACGCTCCGAGAAAGCGCTTTAGGTGCGCGAGTCTCATAAGGGCTTTCGGTTTGGGAATGAGCCTTGTCACATCTACATTCGTCACAGTATCCAAGGCTCCATCGCGATCTCCGCAGCGAAATTGTGTCAACGCAAGCTTCACTTCATCGTCAGGTTCGGAGTCTTCGCGGGAACACAACTCATGATATCGATCAAGTGCAGTTGAAACGTCTCCTATATATCCGAGAACTTCAGCCTCAACCTCAATGGCAATCCTTGGGGCTCGGACGTTTACTGCACGAATCTTCCGTGCTAATTCGAGCACCTTGTCAAATCTTCTGCAATTTGATAGCGACAATAGCAATGGAATAGCAGCTGGATGAGACGGCTCGCTGCCACTGGATCGTTTGTACTGTTCAGCAGCATCAGCATGGCGTCCGACACTTGCATATAGATTTCCGATTTGTGCCTGTATTGCCTCGCGGTGTGGCTCACTGGCCAAGTCGGCTGCTCTGAGCAGATCTGCCTCAGCGGCAGCAGTGTCACCCTGAAGGTTGCTTTGTATGGCGGTGAGCAGAAGTAGACCTGGGCTGTCTGGGTGTTTCGTCAGGGCAGCTTCGAGTTGTGCGCCCAACGAGTCATCGCATCGCTTCGCCGCTTCGGCCCGCAATAGCGCTTCGGCCCTTCCAACATCTTCCCACTCCGGCGGATCAAGTTGATAGCTGTCCCTTAGTAGATCAATAGCCGCGTCCGGATCTCCTGAGTCAAGACATGCTTCGGCAAGAGGAAGCAGAAGTTCATCGTACACCCCAGGCTCTTGGACGCTCTCAAACCACACTCGTGCTTCTTGTGGCCTGTCCATCTGCAAGAGAATAAGTCCCTTGTGAACCATTGCGGCAATATGTTCCGGACTCTGACTTAGCACTGCATCCACATCACGCATTGCCTCGTCTACATTCCCCAGCAAAGCACGCGCTCCCGCCCGCAAGACCAGAGCATCGAAGCAACGGCTCCTCAATTGGGTGGCCTGAAAGAGCTCCATTGCCCGAGAAGCCGCAGCCTCCGCCGCCTCGCATCGCCCCTGGGATTCCGTATCGAAGCCGGCCGGCACACGCTCCACTTGAGCGTACGTAAGGAGACAATGACTCAGCCCGAGATGTGCATAAGCATCCTCTTCATCCACATCAATGAGAGAGCGATAGATTGATATGGCTTCCTCAAAGTGCGACTGATCGGCTCGAATTCCGGCCAGAGTCAGTGCAGGTGTCGACTCTTGCGAAACCCACTCCGCCGAACTTACAAAGTTCTCAAACAGGTCATGCTCATCAACTCTCAGCAATGCCCACATCAAGGTTGCTGCCGCACTAGCATTCTTCCGATCTAGTTCTAGAGCCTTCCGAGCCAATTCCAACGCACGCTTTGCATCGTCTTGGAGTTGGGCGGCTAGTGCAGCATTAGCTACTGCGTCTGGATTATCTGGTTGGATCCTGTGGGATTCATCAAGAAGTGAGCAAGCATCGTCAATCCTCTCTTCACTGATGGCACACTTTGCCATATAGCTAGTAAGTCGGAATCTGAGATCTTCAGTCAACTCGTCCGACTGCTTCTCAATGCGTTGCAGTTGCGTCCTTGCTGCAATAACCAAACCTTGCTGGAGCAGATTCCGCGCGGTGTCAAGGTCGTTCGAGATCCTCCGCTGCACTTCGCTCAGTTCAAGTCCAGAATCCGCTGTTTCTGCTTGGCCTTCCAAGGATGCTCTTATCGTTGCAAGCTCCGCCTGCAGATCTCCAAAGCCCGATGTCAGTGTTTCCATTGTCTCGACTTGTCGCTCTTCAATCCTATTTGCGGCCTCGAAATCGAAATGTTGCTTACCCATAACACGCGCGAACCACCGTGAGACCTCTGGAGACTCTCCAAGCCAAGCCACTAGATCGTCGGAATCAAATGCTCTCACATTGGACCAATGGCCTTCTTGTCGACGCTCCTGCTCCCACTTTCGTTTGGCGGACCACCTACGTGAAGTGACGAATACAAAAGTGGTAGTGGTCATGTCTAAACCGAGAGGTTCCTCAGTCCGCTTCTTGTAGTCGGAACTTGCCTTCCGCGTAACCTCTAGTTCGCAGCTCATCTCCCAGCCCGAAAGCCCGGCCGGGATCCAAGCGTTTCCTTGATCAACTTCCAATAGTCCGTCCCATCCCGGCATTCTCACTGAACTTCCGCTCGGCATATCGATACGTGAAGGCGACTCAGGAAGTGTGGCGAGAGTCAATCGCCCAATGAGTTCCGGAAGCTTGTAGGAAGCCTCAGGCTTGTCCGACCAGTTGTTGATTTCCGAAGCGTCAAAGGAAACGCTCAATGCATTAGCCCCTCGCGGGTTCGAATTGAAAGATGGTCTAGCTCCACTATTGTCGCACTGATGTGGTCCACGGCATTATCGCGCTGCAACCCTCTCGGTCGCCAGGACAAAGAGTGATGAGTCCGTTTATCAATCGCCCAGTTGAGACAAAGTCATTGTGACAGAGGGGCCCGCGAGACTCACCCGATGCCGATGACTCTGACTCGTGCGGTGCTGGACGTGGGAGTCTGGGAGTGAGGGAAGAGCATTTGGGAGCAAGAGAGAGCGGCGGTTATCTGGCAGCCGGTTGGAGTGAGCGCCGGC
>VXOZ01000470.1 GCA_009839775.1 Chloroflexota bacterium
CCCCCAACCTGCGACAATGCCCCTCAACACCTCCCAACTGCGGAGCAGAAGCAACCAGCAATGGCCAATCAGATAAACGTCGCCATCGTCGGCGCCGGCCGCGGCCGCTCCCAACTCCGCGCCATCCAGGCCCTGCCCGAACTCTTCAACCTCGTCGCCTGGGTCGACCTCAACCTCCCCCTCCTCCACGAACGCATCGACGAAGAAGGACTTTCCAGGGACCTCGCCTCAGGCTCCTTCGATGAAACCCTCCAGGAACAAGAAGTCGACGCCGTCGTCGTCGCCACCTGGGCCCGCACCCACGAACTGCTCGTTGGCCAGGCCCTTGATGCCGGCAAACACGTTCTTGTCGAAAAGCCCTACACCCTCACCCTGCCCGCCGCCAAAACCCTGCAGGACAAAGCCAACGCCGCCGGCCTCAAAGTCGTCGTCAACCAGCAATGGCGCTACATGCCCGGCCAGCGCACCATGCGGCGGCTGATAGCCGAACGCGTGCACGGCGAACCCCAGGTCGGCCACATGGTCACCTACAAACCCCGCGGCGGTGAGTACCCCGACTCCGAGCACTCCCAGCTCTGGCAAATGACCGTGCACGAAATCGACTCCGTCATTTCAATGATGGGCCAGCCCATCGTGGAAGTCGCCGGCCACAGCTTCCGCCCGCCCGCCACCACCTGGCGCCGCGAATCCACCGCCACCGCCGAACTCACGTTCGAGAGCGGCGCCCGCGTCGCCATGGTCTCCACGTCCGATTCCCGCCAGGGCTCCCACGAATTCCGTATCGAATGCAGCAAAGACGCCCTCGTCTACCGCAACACCCACGGCTTCGGCGGCGTCGAAGAAGTCCTCGCCGGCTCCGGCGAGCTCCAGAACGTCCCCATCGACGGCGGCGACGAACGCCCGCCGCTGGACGTCATCGTTATGAAGAGCTGGGGCAACTGGATCAACGGCGGCCCCGAACCCGAAACCAGCGGCCCCCAAAACCTCCAAATCATCGGCGCCCTCGACGCCCTCCTCCAATCCACCCTCTCCGGCCAAACCGAACCGGTAAACTTGTAGCGTCGCGCAGCGACGGTGCCCGTTGTTTCATCAGAGAAGTCCTCCGCGCACGGCCCTCAAGTATGGTGAACTCGAACGCTACCCCGACCATTGCCTGGATCCACCTGCGAATCCTGTCTTCAACCACCCTTAGGCCATCCGCCCTTGTACCATGCCCGTATGGATAACCCCCGAACTACCTCGGCGAGTGGGAACTGACACTGCCGGCTAACTTCGCGCGACTCCGTCCAAATCGACCGCGGATCGCTCCGCTGTCGAATCTGCTTCCATCAAGCGCTAGCGGAGCCTGACTACATGAACCGAATAACCCTCGAGAATTACCGCTGCTTCCGCAACGCACAGTCTGCCCGCCTAGCGCCATTGACCTTGCTCGTAGGCGACAACAGTACGGGGAAGACTTCCTTCCTTGCCATGATTCGCGTTCTTTGGGACACTATCGCTGAGTTTAAGATGCCCGAGTTTAAAGAAGACCCTTATGACTTAGGGAGCTTTGACGAGATCGCCCATTATCGAGGATCCAGAGGAGGCCGCTCTAGTACCTTCAAAGCCGGATTCGAAAAGACCATTTCAATTGACAAAGATGGTTCCACTGAAATCCTAATTAATCGCTTTGAAGCGGCCTTTACGAGACTTGGAACAATCCCAGTACCAACTAAACGACGACTCCAAATTGCTGACAACTGGATTGAAGACAGCTTCGATCCAGGTCAGTCATACGAGGTTGAAGTCGGAACGTCCAGAGGTTCATGGAAACCACCGACTCGCATCGGATCTGAAGACATTCGTACTAAACTTTTCTTTATTCCATTTTTCTCTATCCTGCAGCAAGTTTCAATGGAGGCTGCGTACAGCAAGGAATCCTTCGATGCCCTTCGCGGTTCAGATGAAATAGAACAAGATGACAAAAATAAAATCGAAGAGCTGTACGATAACTCACCGTGGCTTCACGAACCTCGGCCGTTTGCTAGTGCGCCAGTACGATCAAAGCCAAGCCGCACCTACGACCCATCCAGACCGGCACCAGACCCGCAAGGTGATTATGTCCCCATGTATCTTGCCCACACATTCTTTCAGGACAAAGAGACTTGGCGCATTCTCAAAAAGGGGCTAGAGCGTTTTGGTAGAGATGCAGGTCTATTTGATGAAATATCTATTAGAAAGCTCGGTAGCAGAGGGAGCGAGCCTTTCCAGGTTCAAGTTAGAAAGGCTCGAAAGCCAGGTGACCGTTTGAAGGGACCGCCACGCAATTTGATTGATGTGGGATACGGCGTCAGTCAAGTGCTTCCGGTGATTACTGAACTCCTTCGACCGTCTTCTCCACCGATGTTTCTCCTGCAACAGCCAGAAGTGCATCTCCACCCCAGCGCGCAAGCGGGGCTTGGCAGCCTATTCTGTGAAGTGGCTGCCGAGGGAAAGCAATTGATCGTGGAAACCCACAGCGATCATCTGATGGACCGGATTCGGCTTGATGTACGTGACAGTGTTTCGGAGCTCGAGCCCGAAGACGTCTCGATTCTATATTTCGAACGGGACGAACTTGATGTGCACATCCACTCGCTAGGGATCGATGGCGAAGGGAACGTCGTCGGAATCGACGTCGAAGGAAACCACACCAGACCGCCTGAAGGATACCGGCAATTTTTCATGGAAGAGACGCGCCGCGCATTGTGGGTCTAATCGATGTGCGCAATCGTTGATGCAAACGTGGCGCACCAGGTGTTCGGGAGGGACCGACCCCAGGCAGGCGAACGGTTTTACGAGTGGATCGAGAGCGGCAAAGGACCCTTAGTTGTCGGGGGGAGACTATATCTTGAGCTTCTTGGAAGTTCTGAGGAGTTTAGACACTGGGCGCAAGAGGCATTACGAGACGGCAAGATGGTCCGGAGGAATGCAGCGGTGGTCAACGAGCGAGAACGTGAGATCGAAGAAGATGGAATCTGCCTATCTGACGATCCTCACATCTTAGCTCTCGCTCAAGTCAGCGGTGCACGCCTACTCTATTCTAACGATTCAGCATTGCAGGACGATTTCAAGAATCATCTATTGATAAAGCAGCCAAGAGGGAAAGTATACTCAACTCGTGTTCATACACGCTTTACTCGTAGCCATAGAGATCTCCTGAATCAACCAGGTCTATGCTCAGAATGAGACCACAAAGTCAACTCCAAGACGCAACTTTCATAGTCGACGCTACTAGTGTCATGAGCAACAGCGGAACTCTCCGTGGACACATCTTCGCACCTGATACTCGTGTCACGTACCAGTTCACCTCCGCCCAAGTCGGCTGCATCCCCACCACGTCGTCCTCATAAGATGTTCTATGTCTAACGATACTGCCTCGATCCGAAAAGAACTACTGGAGATAGCCGAGAAGATGCAACGATTGGCTGCTCGGTTTGAGAGGTCAGAGTACCAGCAACCGCTAGCTGCCTGGCAGCAAGCCGCCAAGGACGTTGGGCGCGCTTGGAGTGGATCCTGGCTCGGTTACCACGCTAACGTTTACTATCTCGGACTTAGTCCTCCCCCACCGGGAGCACGCTTCAGTCTGGAACGGGGGCTTAGGTCTCAGTCCGCGGCGTTTGGCGGTACTGTCGGAGATTGGGTTGAGGTTGACCCAGTACAAGTCACTAAAGCTATTCGAGAGAAGGCTGGTAATCCGAACCTGGATCAACTCAACCTTCTATACGAAGAGTCAGCTAGGGCTTTCGCCTCGGAAAAGATGTCCGCGATATCACTTCTTGAAATATTACTGACTGATTCAGATGACGACTTCATCAAGCGACTAAAGCGACAAATAGATTCTCTGAAGATAAAATCTTTAGACAAAGAAATTAGGCGTCGTAGACCGAGCGGGGACTTTGTAAGCCGAGATTCTATTGCTATGGGCCAAGGAATAATTCTTCCACAACATATCGCTGCTTTGTGCCAAGTCGAGGTTATTGGGCATCTGTTTTCGCTGGTGGAAAGTCTCGAAGCTGTAACGAGACATGGAGCATCGCACATTTTGCGCCTTCACGGATCACATGAAAGCGTCCCTATGGAAACACCCGGACCGAAACTATTCGTTGGACACGGGCGTTCTCCTGACTGGCTGGAACTTGAAAAGTTCATCAGAGAACGTCTAAAGCTGGAGGTAGAGTGCTTCGAGACGATATCTACAGCCGGAAAATCGACGAAAGAACGACTCGCCGAGATGATGACGGAGGCGTCGTTTGCGTTCCTCGTGATGACTGGAGAAGACGAGCAAGCCGACGGGGACTATCATCCGCGCATGAACGTTGTTCACGAGGCCGGGCTTTTCCAGGGACGCCTGGGATTCGAACGCGCTATCATCCTGCTAGAGGAAGGATGTGAAGAATTCAGCAATATAGTAGGACTTGGACAAATTCGGTTTCCGAAAGGAAATATCACAGCCAAGTCAGAAGATATAAGAAAGGTCCTTGAACGTGAAGGTATCCTGGATGGTCATTGATCAGTAGAGTCTTGCTGATCGGAAGCGAACTGCAGTTAAATAGCAATTATATCTTTGATCTAAACAGAATCAGGTTCACACGTGTGGCCGCTGCAGTCGTTGACCTCACTCGGCTTGTAATCGTCCATAAAGGTCTGATGGGAAACCGCATCGAGACTCTCGACAAGTTCTGAAGTGTCGCGTCGGCCTTAGAAGCCTTTGCTCTTGCCAATAAGTGGCTAGCAAGCTCTCTGTAGTGGGATCGAGGACTATATCCAAGATCGATGTAAGCGCTCTAGGAGCACAATCGCTCGGTTAGTCTCATCCTCGGGGTCTTGTTCTCAGCACAACTCGGCTGCCCGCGAATACCGCGTCGCCCTCGATTCACCGGCCGGTCCGGATTCGCCTCCGCGTCCCACTCCACGTCAATCGGCGCCCCAATGTCACCATGAATCCGAATCTCGTCCCGATACAGCCCAAACGGCGCACCCCGCCTCCGTGTACTCGGCCGCCCTCTTCTCCCTCTCACTTGAGGGAGAGGGCTGGGGTGAGGGTGGCTGCCTCGCCTAGCACCCAGGCCCGGGTCGGGCACACGCCGTTCACCAACCGACTCCCCATCCAGGACAGGTGCCAACCGAGCCACCGGCTTCCCCCGCTTCGTAATCACAATCTCCCGCCCCGTCTCCGCCACCTCATCCATCAACCGGTAGCACCGCGCCCTGAACTCCGTCGCCCTAGCTCTGTCGGCCCGCCGTCATTCCAGCACGGCCATGACCACGCAGGGGCCAAGTTCATCTTCGTGAAGGAATCAGCCTGTCCGCTGCCCACCCGTGCGCGCCGCAAGCCACCGCTTCAGGGACGTCTGGCTCTCGCCCGATGGCCGGCCTGCCAGCAACCCTTCCACGCTGATGTCCTCGTCCAGGTCGGGCCAACGAACGCCCTCGCCACCACCAATCAGCCGCCAATTGCATCGCTCGCCCGGCGTCGCATGCGCCAGCCGCGGATACCAGGCCAGCGGAACCGAGATCGACCGCCCGTCCGCCAGCTCCACCGTCAGCGTGTCCTCCGTCACGTCCACGCCCTTGGCCGCCGGAACACTGACGTCAATCGTCAAAATACTCATGCCACGCCTCCAGGAACTCCGCCTCGTGTTCCTCGATCATCCTCGCTAACCGCCGAATCTCACTGCGACGCATACCGCCGCTTCGTTGCAGCCGTACTGGAGCAAGCCAGAACTTGGCCACCCGGTCATCTCGCTCAACATGCACGTGCTCCGGCTCAGTACGGTCGCTGGCATAGAAGAAGAACCGATATGGCCCCTCGCGCCGAACGGTCGGCATCGCGTATCAAGCACTCCTCAAACGATACTTCAGCGCGAAAGGCAATTGGCCACTCGGCTTCGTCGCCCACACGACCGGCAGCCGGCACCCTTCGCTGGTCATCCCCCCGCGTCCAGACAATCCGGTCGCTGGCTGGCACCCGAGTCAGACCCGTGGACCCTTCCGAGCACAAGTGGCTCTTCCCAGCCCTTCCCCGTCTCCGCGTCCCACTCCACATCAATCGGCGCCCCAATGTCGCCATGAATCCGAATCTCGTCCCGATACAGCCCAAACGGCGCGCCCCGCCTGGGTGAAGTCGGTCGCCCTCTTCTCCCTCTCACTTGAGGGAGAGGGTTGGGGTGAGGGTGGCTGCCTCGCCTAGCACCCAAGCCCGGGTCGGGCACACACCGTTCACCAACCGACTCCTCATCCAAGACTGGAACCAACCGCGCCACCGGCCTCCCCCGCTTCGTAATCACAACCTCCCGCCCCGTCTCCGCCACCTCATCCATCAGGCGGTAGCACCGCGCCCTGAACTCCGTCGCCGACATCGTCCGCTCGCCCGTCACCGTCTGCCCATCCGTCGACACGTCAAACCCTCCAGGTCCAGCTGAACAAGCGCACCACCCCGCAGCGCCCGCCGCTTAGCCCCACACTCACGACCGCCCAAACCCAATGCCCGCCCATACCGCGCCAACCACCCCTCCTGCGCGAGCCGCCCCTCGTCACCCTCTCCGAGGGGAGAGGCAGAAGCCGTCCGCGGCATTCGGTGAGGGGTCCCCCGCTCGTGCACTCGCTCTCCACCACGGTCCATCCCCACATCACACCCGCGAATTCAGGCGATCCAACGTCCCTGCCCACGCCAGAATCCGCCGATCGCTCGTCACCAGCCGATGCCCTTCCAGCGCCGTCGCCACGATCAGGCGATCCCCGGGATCCCCGTGGATACCCTCCAGCGCCCCCGCCCGTACCGCCAGGTCACCGGTCACCGGAATCTCAACCAATCCGTTCCCCAGGAGCTCTCGACGCCACAGGCCCACGTCGTCCGGAAAGTTCAACCGACCCTTGTCCCTCAGCATCGCGACCTCCCAGAACGTGATCGCCGACACCGCAAGGCGCTCGTTGTGGAGAGCAACGTCGATCGTCTCCCGCGCCTGCGGGCCTAAGCGCGCATCGCCGGCCCATAGCCACAGCAGGGCGCTCGTATCCAGCAGCACCATCATTTGCCGTCCAGCAGCCCTTGCTCAGCTTCCCACTCGATCCCGAGCGGCTCATCCAGGTCGCCGAGAATCTTCATCCGCCCGCGGCCCATCCCAAACAGCGTCTTCGGCCGCCGCATCACCGGCGTCAGCTTCGCCACCGCCCGCCCCCGCTTCGTAATGTGAATCTC
>VXOZ01000134.1 GCA_009839775.1 Chloroflexota bacterium
GCTTAAGGGTCAAGGAAGACTTCGATTTGGACTCACAACAGTTTCGTGAATTCTTGAAGGAAGGTCTGGCGGCATTTTCACAGCAATGATGCGCGAGTATCGAATCTCAACCATTAGAGTATGATCACTTGCTCTGCGAGAATGCGCTCGCGGAGGCGCGGGTGGATTGAGTTGTAGGTCAGAATGTCAACTTTGCGGCCCAACGCCTGTTCCAAGTCTAAGCCGAGGCCGGCAAGGTCGAACAGACTTGCTCCAGCAGGCATATCTACGAGTAAATCAATATCGCTCTCCGGCCCAAGCATCCCGTTGACCACAGAGCCAAATAGCCCGGCTCGTTGTACACCATATTGTTTCAATATCGGAACCGCGATATATTCAACTGACGCAATGGAGAGTGAAGACTCTTGCTTTGCATCAAGACTCATGTACCTTGCCCTCTGGTCGTAGCCCGCCACCTATTCTCAGGACACAGCAGGTCTCTCTTGTGGCAGTAGTTTGATCACAGTGCGATCATAGCGTGACTATTCCGGCTATGTCCACGTATTCAAACCCTCGACACCCACACGGGGCTGCTCCACACCTGTGCCACGCGGCCGTGGACGAGGTCGCGTTGGCGGACGCGTACGTAGTAGACAGCGCGGGCGGGCGGTGAGTCGTCGGTCCAGTCGAGACGGAAGTCTAGGGGAGCGCCGTTGCCGGGGAACCACTCTTGGTGGACGATGCTGAAGCCTTCATCCGGTCGGTCGAGGTCGGCGCGGAGAATGTGTATCCAGCGCAGGGGGCCGGTGCCGAGCGCCTCTACGCGCACGTGCACCGGCTGACCGGCGGCAACGGTGGTCTCACCGCCCATGTCTTCGCCGTTGACCGCAAACTCCAGGTAGATGCGCGAGCCGGTCGAGCCGTAGGTGCGGCGGCCGCGAATGGCGTCAAACGCCGCCTCGCGGGTGAGTGCCGGCGCCCACACCGCCATCGTGCCGTAGCCCTCTTTTCCCGGTTGCGCGCCGTGATTGTCCGACGAGCCAATCACGCCGAGCTTGAGACCGGCGAGCCAAGCGTCCACGGTGTAGTTGCCGGGATCGCCCGGGCCATTGAAGGTGAAGTCGGACACATCCATCGAGATGGGGTGGTCCGGCGCATACTCTTCGCTGAGCCCGTGGGAAGAATAGATTTCGATACTCGGGCGAAAACCCGGGTCGTGGATGCTCCAGTCGTGCTTGACTCCGCTGCCGGGACGGGCGAACCCGCCGGTATGGTGCGGAATGGTGAACATCTTACCTGCCAGATTGTCTTGCTCTCCCCGCTGCCAGATCTCCTCTGGATTCTCCTCGTCTTGGTAGTGGAGCGGGCCCTCGCCGCCGCGGTAGTAGACGTTGTGGTGGCCCCAAGGCGCGCCGAAGCTCGCTTCGTAGCCCAGGATCGTGGCGAACACGCCGGGCTCGTTCCACTTCTCCGTGTAGGCTACGTTCATCTGCCAATCGTCCTGGCTCATGCTGCGCCGGTCGTTGTGGTCGGTGGCGCTGTAGATGTCGAGCAGGGAAGCGTAACGCGCGTAGCGATAGTGGTCGTCGCGGGTGCCGGTGCCGTCCCAGGAATACTGGCTGTGGGAGTGAATATCCCCCCAGTAGACGCCACCAACGGGCACTCCGTCCGCGCCCGTCGCAGCCGCAACGACCTTGCTAGGGTTAGAGAGGCCGTAGAGTCTCCCGTCGTTCGACGTCCCGCGCAGGCGCAATACGCCCTCCTCCGTGGGCGTGATCTCAAGCTCCCGGCAGCCCCACGTGACGTTGTCGCCCAGCTTGATGGGGTTTGGTGGCAGCGTGGCCGCGCCGGTTTCGACCACCAGATAGACAGCGGTCTCCGGCGCCGGGACCGGATTGTGAAATTCGTCCAGCGCCACCATGCGCACACGCGCCGGCGTGCCCACGACTGTACGAGATTCAAGCACAATGAAGAGCTCTACCGGCGGCCCGGGCTCATTGCTGAGTAGCGGCAAGGCACCATCCGGCAAGAGCGCGAATTCTCTGTCTCCTGCCGTGTCAACTGCCGCGCGCACGCGCTCGGATGAACCCGTCCACAGCGGTGGCGTGAAGCCGCGGCCGCCCTGGCTCATGTCACCGTACACCACGTTGATGGTATCGCCCGCGCGCAGTTCACCTTCCGATACTGTCACCTGCACCGTCCATGAATAGCGACTGCCGGGCGGATAGCCCACGTTGCGGCGGTACGCCTTTGCGTACTCTCCTTCACTAGCGTCAAGGACTTCATAATGCAGGCGCACGCCGGTCCGGTCGGTGTGTGCCGTTACGTAGAACGGCGCCGTCGGGTCCACGCTCTGCAGGCGGCGGCCGGAGTTGCGCCACCACTGGTGCCAGCGTTCCGGCAAAGCCACCTGTATCCCGCCTCCGCTGGCCACGCCCGCAGCGCCGACCGTGTATGTCACTACCCAGGTGCCCCAAGTTCCGGCCCACCCGCTATTGGGCGAGACGGTCAAGAAGCCGGTATCAAAGGTATCTTTCGAGGAATCCATAGGTATTCACTTTCTATACCAATAGTGCTTTGATCTCTTGGAGAGGAGTTTCGTGGCTAGCGCAACTCGTATGAAATCGTCTATGTGCAACGCAGGCTCAAGTGAATTGACGCGTCGACTTTCATTTTTATATCTTTGGAGCCGCAGCCTAAGTGAAACATCGAGAGCGTTGCACTGTGCACGCAGCCTTGTCCGCAGATCATTTGACATTCGCAGTGTACATAGCACAATAACAAGTGGCGTACACACGTTCAATGCCTCATCCCAGTAACAGGGCAAACCAAAGAGGGGATCAGCGCCATGACTGAGAATACACCGAAAGCACTTGTCGCCGAATTCATCGGGACGTTCTGCTTCTTCTTCATTGGAGCAGGAGCCATCGTCACCGATGCTTTCATCGTCTCGCGCGGGGGTGACGGGCCCGGTCTCGTCGCGATTGCGCTGGCCCATGGCCTGGCGCTCGCGATTATGGTTACCGCGCTCGGCCACATTTCCGGTGGACACTTCAATCCGGCCGTAACCGTAGCGGCCTTTGTCGGCCGACAGATAGACATGCTACACGGTGTTCTCTACATTGTTGCCCAATTGGTGGCGGCGGTATTGGCGGGGTTCACTCTGCGAGCGGTCTTTCCCACCGAAGTCTGGCAACCCGTCAATCTCGGCACTCCAGCGGTGGCAGATGGGATTTCGTTTGGCACCGCAGTGCTCATCGAGGCAATCCTTACGTTCATTCTCGTGATCGTGATCTTTGGCACTGCCATGGACCCACGCGCTGCCAAGGTTGGTGGCTTTGCAATCGGCCTCACCATTGCGGCGGACATTCTGATCGGCGGCCCACTCACCGGAGCCTCGATGAATCCGGCGCGCACGTTCGGCCCGGCCGTGGCGGCGAATTTCTGGGACAACCACTTTGTCTACTGGATTGGACCCCTGTGCGGCGCCATACTCGCGGGTTTGGTGTATGGCTGGTATCTCATGGGCGCCAAGCAGGACGAAGAGCCGGCAGGGACGCTGTAGACCGTTGTGATAGAATTCAGTCGAATGACATTGTGAAGCGCTGCACAAGCAGTTCTGCATAAGGTTTGACATTGGCTAAAGCATTGGTTGAGCAATCATCGCCAGGACAGGCCCAGTCGGAACGTCGTATTGTCATTTACGACACGACACTGCGTGACGGCGCCCAGGCTGAGGGACTTTCGTTCGCCGCTGCGGACAAGCTCAAGATTGCCCGCCGGCTGGATGAACTCGGTGTCCACTATGTGGAAGGCGGCTATCCAGGCTCCAATCCCAAGGACCAGGACTTCTTCCGCCTGGCCCAAGACATCGAGTGGAAGAACATCACCATTACGGCGTTTGGCAGTACGCGACATAAATCAACGAGTGTGGAAGACGACCCCGGCGTGAAGTCGCTCATCGGCACCGGGACCCGCGCCGTCTGCATCGTGGGCAAGGCGTGGGACCACCACGTAACCGCTGTGCTCGATACGACGCTGGAAAACAATCTGGCAATGATCGGCGAGACCATCGCCTATCTCAAGCGCCACGGCCTTGAGGTGTTCTTCGACGCGGAGCACTTTTTCGATGGGTATCACGCCAGTCCGGAGTATGCATTAGCCGCACTGCGGGCTGCCCACGAGGCTGGGGCTGATTGCCTCGTGCTGTGCGACACGAATGGCGGCAGCGTTCCGAACGATGTCAGGAACGTCACGCGTCGTGTCGCTGCCGAGTTCGACGTGCCTATCGGTATCCATGTGCACAACGACGCCGATCTGGCTACCGCCAATACGCTGGCAGCGGTGGAGTGCGGCGCGTCGCATGTGCAGGGCACCGTAAATGGTGTCGGGGAACGGTGCGGCAATGCCAATCTCTGCGCGGTGATTCCTAATCTGCAACTGAAGCTTGGTTACAAGGTGATCGAAACCGATCAATTGCAGCATCTCTCCGATGCGGCGCGGTATGTGAGCGAGATTGCTAACATGGCGCTCAACCCGTTCATGCCCTATGTTGGGCATTCTGCCTTCGCCCACAAGGCCGGCTACCACGCCGACGGCATGGCCAAGAGCCAGATTGCGTATCAGCACGTTGATCCTGCGCTCGTGGGTAATGAGATGCGCGTGCTCATCTCCGAATTGAGCGGCCGCAGCAGTGTTCTGTCGCGCGCCGAGCGGCTGGGTCTACGCCTGTCTCGCCAAAGTGAAGACTTGCACGGCTTGGTGGAAGAGATCAAGGAATTAGAGCAGCGCGGCTTTCAGTTTGAGGGCGCCGAGGCGTCGTTCGAGCTTCTCATCAAGCGCCGTCAGCCGGACTACGCGCCGCCGTTTACGCTCTTGGATTTCCTCGTCTTAGTTGAGACGCGCGGCGGTCGAAGCATCCTCTCGGAGGCGACGGTAAAGATACAGGTCGGCGATGAGGTGCAGCATACCGCGGCGGAGGGTAACGGCCCGGTAAATGCCCTCGACACCGCGATGCGCAAGGCGCTGGTTTCCGCCTATCCGCAACTCGAACGGGTTCGGCTCCTGGACTATAAGGTGCGCGTACTCGATGAAAGCAGTGCTACTGCGGCGGGCGTGCGCGTGATGATCGAAAGCACCAACGGCCACACCGAGTGGAGCACCGTGGGCAGCTCTACGAACATCATCGAGGCGAGCTACTCGGCGCTGGCCGATTCCCTAGAATATGCAATCCTCGTGACAGACCAATAGCCTCAGAACTGAGGCAGCGCATGTCACTGAATGCTGGCAGTTGGTCGACAGAACCCGGTTCGGAGGCTGCTGAGGCCTTCGATCTGGTCGTGTACGGCGGCACGTCGGCCGGCGTCGCCGCCGCCGTCCAAGCCAGCCGGATGGGACTGTCGGTGGTTCTGGTGGCGCCGGAGCGCCATCTCGGCGGCCTCTCTGCCAGCGGCCTCGGCTATACGGATACCGGCGACAAGGCCGTAATCGGCGGCCTCGCCCGCGAGTTCTACCACCGCATCTGGGAGCACTACGAGTCCCTCGTCGCCTGGAAGTGGCAGCAGCGCGAAGAATACGGCAACCAAGGCCAGGGCACGCCCGCTGTCGACGGCGAGCAACGGACGATGTGGATCTTTGAGCCGCATGTTGCGGAGAAGGTCTTCGAGAATCTCATCGCAGAGCACCGCATAGACGTGCGGCGTGACGAATGGCTGGACCGCGAGAACGGAGTGGCCCTTCAGGACGGCCGCATTCTGAGCATTACGACGGTCAGCGGGTCCACCTTTGCAGGTTCAGCCTTCATCGACGCGACCTATGAGGGAGACCTCATGGCGGCAGCAGGTGTGTCGCACAAGGTCGGACGCGAAGGAACCGCAGAATACGGCGAGGAATGGGCGGGCGTGCAAAAAGACGCCCGCCACCATCGCCACCACTTCCCAGAAGGGGTAGACCCCTATCGCGTCCCCGGCGATCCGTCGAGCGGCCTGCTGCCGCGCATCAGTCCGGAGCCGCCGGGCGCAGACGGACACAGGGATCGCCGCATCCAGGCCTACGGCTTCCGCATGTGCCTCACCAAGGTGCCCGAGAATCAGGTGCCCTTCGCTAAGCCGGCCGACTACGACCCGCAACAGTACGAACTGCTTCTCCGGGTTCTCAACACGGGCTGGCGGGAAACCTTTCGGAAGTTCGACCCAATACCGAACGCCAAGGTGGATGCGAATAACCACGGACCCTTCAGCACTGACAACATTGGGATGAACTACGCGTATCCGGCAGGTGCCTACGAGGTCCGGGAGCAGATCGTCCGGGAGCACGCGAGCTACCAGAAGGGACTATTCTATTTCCTCGCCAACGATCCCCGTGTGCCGAGGGATGTTCGCGCTGAGTTCGCTCAATGGGGACTTGCCCGCGACGAATTCACCGACAACGGCAACTGGCCCCACCAGATTTACGTGCGGGAAGCACGCCGCCTGGATGGGGAATTCGTCATAACCGAGCACGAGTGCCTCGCCAAACGGGAGGTGCCTAAGTCAGTCGGGATGGGCTCGTACGTCATGGACTCCCACAACGTGCAGCGCTACGTCACGGACAAGGGATACGTTCAGAACGAAGGGGACATCGGCGTGCGGCCGTTGCGTCCGTACGGAATCGCCTACGGGTCGCTGACACCGCAGCGAGAGGAAGTGCAGAACCTGCTCGTTCCGGTCTGCGTCTCCTCGTCGCACATTGCCTACGGGTCGATCCGCATGGAGCCGGTGTTCATGATTCTGGGGCAGTCCGCCGCGACGGCGGCGGCGATCGCCATCCAGCACGGAATCCCTGTGCAGGACATCGACTACGCGGAACTGCGCGCCCGGCTGGCCCAGGATGGCCAGATCCTGGAATTCACGCCCGCGCAATGATTGGACGGGAAGGGTGTCCTACGCTGCGCCGGGAACGGGTTTGCCGAGCCGGTTCTGTAGGGAAAGAAGGTCGCGTGCCTTACGTAGCAGGAGCGCTGGTGGTTTGCCGCATGCGCGCCACCCACTGCTCCGGCGCGTTGATCTCCTCGAGCGTCGGCATGGCGTGTTCAGATTCCCACACGCGGTTGAGGAACGGCATGCTTTCTTCACTGACAACGTGCCGCACCTGTCTCTGAGACAGCTCTCCGCGCCCGCGAGACGTAG
>VXOZ01000409.1:0-259 GCA_009839775.1 Chloroflexota bacterium
TGATGATTGATGGCCTAGTTAAACGCCCCAGTGGAATTGTTGGCACAAGGAAATAGGAATGGAACCATTTGTAAAACACAGCGGCAAGGTAGCCGCCCTTGACCGCGCGAACGTCGATACCGACCAGATCATCCCCAAGCAGTTTCTCAAGCGGATCGAGCGCACGGGCTACGGTCCGTTTGCGTTCTTCGACTGGCGCTACTTTGAGGACGGCACGACGCCAAAGCCGGACTTTGAACTCAACGATGCGCGTTACGAC
>VXOZ01000409.1:269-7135 GCA_009839775.1 Chloroflexota bacterium
CGATCCTCGTCACCGGCAGGAATTTTGGCTGCGGCTCCTCGCGGGAGCACGCGGCGTGGGCGCTCAAGGAATTCGGGTTCCTGGCGATCGTTGCCCCGAGCTTTGCCGACATCTTTGCCAATAACGCTGTGGAGAACGGCATGCTTACGGTCGTGCTGCCGCCGGATGACGTGGCAGAGTTGACGCGGCGGGCGCAGACCATAGACGGTTACCAAATGACGGTGGATCTGGCGAACACGACGGTCCAAGACAACCAGGGCTTTACGGCGGAGTTTGCGGTCGATCCCACCGTCCAGCACCGCTTGCTTCACGGCCTGGACGCGGTGGGCCTTACCTTACAGCAGGAAGCTGCCATCGCCGCCTTCGAGGAGCGGCGCCCGGCTTGGCTCACTGTTTCCTGACCGGGCATTGCAGCGTTAGCAGCTAGTGACAGAGACCGCACCGGTTTTCCGGTGCGGTCGTTTGGTTGTCTGAAGTATGGTTGACCGTTCATGACTGGCGCGGTCGAGTGCGGTCTACTCGTCGGCGGTCAGTTGGCGCACCGGTGTCGCGAGCAGGCCGATTTCGTCGATCTCGATCTCCACAATGTCACCAGCCCGCAGCGCGGCGTCTTCCGTGACGATGATGCCCGTGCCGGTGCTTACCACCGTGCCTACCGGCACGGGGTTATTGCGGACGAGATACGCGGTCAGGGTCTCAAACGGATGGCGGATCTGGTCGGTATTCGCCGCACCCTCGAAGATAACCGCGCCGTCGCGGCGAATGCGGGCCGTGATCTCCAGATGATAGGGGTCGGTGATTTCTCCCGCCGTCACAAAGGTCGGGCCGAGGGCCGTGCACCCCAAGAAGATCTTCGACTGCGGCAGGTAGAGCGGATTCTCACGCTCGATGTCCCAGGCCGACACGTCATCACAGATCGTATAGCCGATAATCTCATTCTCGAAGCCCAGCACGTAGGCGAGTTCAGGCTCTGGCGCCGTGAAAGTGGAATCGACGCGGATGCCGATGGGTTCGTTCGGTCCCGCGCAGTGTTGCGTATCGCCCTTGTAGAAGATCTCAGGACGGTCCGATTGGTAGACCTTGTCGTAGATGCCCATGGGCCCTTCCATGTCGGCATCGCGGAACTCGGCGCTGCGGCGGTAGGTCACACCACAGCCCCAGACTTGCGGCGGAAAGAGGGGCATGGTAAGCCGGGGTTCGTCTGGCTCCAGGAGTTCCGCATACGCGTGCGCGCCGCCGGATGCGTCAGCAAGCCGGTCGGCGATCACGTCATCAAGCGAGCGGCGCTGCCGGCGAGCCTCGTCCACAAAGTCCAGCGTCGTTGTTAGGTCCTGCTCCGGGTCGGTGATGTCGATAACCTGGCCGTCCTGCATGACTCCGACGCGAATGCGCGAGTCAGCATCGTAATACTGCACCAGTTTCACGGTTTAGCTCCTCATTACGCAGATGGATTCCCGCGAAAGCGGGAATGACGGATAGTGGGACGATACACAAGTAGCATCTCACTTGTCGTTAAATTGCCAAGAGACAAGTGCTTCTATAGTACTTCTTTCACGATGCGGATGCCGTTAAGCGCCATGCTGTAGAGAAATACGAGATGCAGCAGGTCGCCGTCGTGGGGCATGATGCCAATTGCTTGCGCCACGTCAACGGGTAGGTCGTACGTTTGGACGCAGTTTTCCGGTACGACGACCTGACAGTCACGCTGGGCGGCATTGGCGGTGAGACGCAAGTACATGGCCGTCTGGTAGATGCAGAGGTCCGTGCAATCGCCGACCACGAGAAAGTACCGCACCTCGGCATGCTCGTCGAGCCACTCCTGCAGCCCGGTGCCGTATGCCGGATGGAGCGAGTTCTTCGCCACCACCGTGAAGTGCGCGGCGGCAGGCAGACCGGCCAACTCCGGTATCGTCTCTGATTCGCTGTGCCCGGCCACGCAATGGGGACCGAACTGGGCGAACTCCAAGGCATCGGGCCGGTGGGTGTCTTGAGGCAGCAGGAAGTGGCGCACGCCGCGGGCGTAGGCGCGTTCGATGACGTCCCGGACGGGCGCAATGAGGCCCTTGACCCGATCACCCGCCAACGGACCCTCATGGCAGAACCCATTCACCATGTCCACCACGAAGACGGCGACGTTCTGTGCTGCCAGGCCGTTGGCGGACCAATCCGCTGCCAAGTCAAGGGTCTCCAGGTCGGCGTGCCAGTCCGCCAGATATTCCAGGAACGCATCGCTGCTCAGGTTCTGCGCTCTGGTGCGCTCCGGCATGAGTGTGCTCATGTGCTGCCTCCTTGCTGCAATCCGCCTTGTCAACGTCTCAGAGTTCATACCTATCCCTGGTGCTACACCGACAAGACCCATATTTCTTCACCGACGTCGATATTCAACGTTTGCGCGGCAGGCGCGCTGGGCAGGGCGATTTCAATGCGGCCACCGCTGTTCACCACCGCCATCAGGCCATCGCCTGCGGCGTAATGCGGCGTGATACCGCGAATCTCAAAATCGCGCAGGCGAAAACAAGCACTCTGGCGCATTTTACCCAGGTCTTCCAGCCGTAGGTTGGTAATCAGGTTACCAAAGCGATCGACGTGAATCACTTCGCCGCGAATCTCATCTCCACACCGTTGAGGCTGGGGCCAGGGAAGCCGCTCCATGCGGGCCGTCAGTGTTCCCAGTTGCTCAGGCCGGACGCCATTTGCCAGGTGGGCGGCTACCGGCGCGAAAACGTCGCGTCCGTGAAATGTCGCGCTCACGTCGGGCCGCCAGAATTCCGGTCTGTCCAGCGCAAAGATGCACGCTGCGTCCATGTCGGGCACAACACTGGTGAGCACACCATTGTCCGGGGCGAGAAACCGTCCCCGCTCGGTCTCGACGAGTATGGCCGCCCGTTCGCTGCCCACGCCGGGGTCCACCACGGCGACGTGGATAGCCTCGGGTGGAAAGTGTGGAACTGCCGTCTCCAGCGCGAACGTCCCCGACCGGATGTCGTGCGGGGGTATTTCGTGGGTAATATCAACGAGGGTTGCGTGCGGCGTCAGGCTCAGCATTACGCCCTTCATCGCGCCTACAAAGCCGTCCGCGGTGCCAAAATCGGTGGTGAGGGTAATAATCGTTGCCATGGGGCAAGAGATTGGGTGCGGCTCTTGACAGTCTTATATTGTCTCCTATGCCAGCACAGCGCAAGAGGTGGGGTGCGTCCCGATTGAGGTTGGGTGCGGCTCGGGACGAACAGTTATGCTAGCGATGCCGGCCAGGCACCTCCGCGTATGGCGACAGGCGGCGATAGAGCACGGCCAAGTTGTGTGGAGCCTGCGCTCTATGGAGTTAGTTTGCGTCACTCTCCGCTTTGCGCGTCGTCCGCGAGCGCGACGGGGGTCGTTGTGACCGGCTCGATGTTGATGTCCGCTTGCCCCCGCTGCGGGAGCGGCCGGACGACGCCTGCCGGCCGCGTGATTGTCGGCTCCGTCGGACCGGACTCGTCCAGAGATCGGCGGGAGTGAGCAGCGCTTTAAGGTTCTCTTCCACCTGTTTCGCGTCCAGGCCCTCAGCCTCCGTAGCGAATGCCACCGCTTCCTTGGCTACGGCACGCGTGGCGCGTTTCTTCCACACCTTGAGCAGCGTACCGACGAGTTGTTCCTCAAACTGCTGCTTCCACTGCTGCTGGTACGGAAACTCGCTCGGCCACGCCATAGCGCCGGTTTGGGCGAGACACCGCACCATGGTGGCCTTGGCAAGGTCTTCCCACTTCTTCTTGCGCGCCGCGGTGGCGAGCGTAAACAGCGCCTGCGGATGCTTGGCCAGCGCATCCGCCGCATCCTTGATGAGTTCTTCGTCATCCGCAGCAGTCAACGCGGCGGCCAACGCCTCGAACGGGGCGAGGTCGCACTCGACCGGATCAACGGCCGCGGCTGCCCTAATCGCGGCGCGGGCCCATTGCAACGTCTCTTCTTTCTCCGCCGCCGCATCCGCCAAGCGCTGCGCTTCCTGCGCCGCCATCACCAACTGCGTGGCGGGAACGTCATTCCAAACGAGCGTAATCATCAGTCAAATCTGTCCTCTAATGTTTGTTGGGAATTAATCGAATTCCCTCGCTCAATGAATCCCGCACGCGCGGGAAACCACTATATCGTCAAGCATGCGCTTCCCGCCTTATCGTAGCGCAAGTTAAAGAACGGCACCCGCAGCGTTCGCCACAGACCAATCCAATTTGCACTTTGCCAAGTTTCACGGGGAAAGGCCATCCAAGAATAATGCACCAATCCTAGGTCAGTGCCGCCAAGCGCTCGCGGACCTGCTGCGCGCGCAGTTCCAAGTCGTCCAGCTTTGCGCGTTCTTTGGTCACGACCGGCGGCGGGGCCCGGTTCACGAAGTTCTCGTTGGCCAGCAGTCCTTGTGTGCGCTCCAGATTGGCAAGGATGTCCGCCTGCTCTTTCTGCAGACGCTGGCGTTCCTGTTCCACGTCGCGCAGTCCGGCGAGCGGCACGTACACGGCCAAGCGGCTGGTGAGCACCGTGACGGCTTGATCGGGTTTTTCGGCAAGTGCCGCGTGGACGGTCAGCGGCCGCACGCGGGCGAGCAACTCGATGATTGCGGTATGGGCCGCGATTGCGTCGCTTTGCTCCCCGGCCACGATTGTCGCAGGCACATAGCGGCCCGGCTCCACCTCATACTCGGCGCGAATGTTGCGCACGCCCCGAATCGCCTCGATCAGTTCGTCCAAGAAACCCTCCGCTTCCCGATCGCGTTCCCCGGCCGCCGGCCACGGCGCGGCGATCAGGCTTCCCGTGCCATCCGACAGGGCCTCGGGATACAGGTAATGCCAGATCTCCTCGGTGACGAACGGCATGAAGGGATGCAGCAGCCGCAAGATCACGGCGAGCGTATTCTCCAGCACGCTCTGGGTTACCGCCCGTGCCTCAGCATCGTCGCCATAGAGGCTCACTTTGCTCGCTTCGATGTACCAGTCGCAGAATTCGCTCCACACGAACTCATGCAGCGTGCGTCCGGCTTCGCCGAGATGGAACTGCTCCAGCAGCCGCGTGACCTCCGCAACCGTATGATTGCGGCGGCTGATGATCCAGCGGTCCACGAGCGAAAGCCGGGGCGCGTCCGTCTCGGACGCAATGCCCGTCGCGCCTTCCGGGCGGTTGCTGAGCACGAAGCGGCTGGCGTTCCACAGCTTGTTCGCGAAATTGCGCGCCGCTTGAATGCGCTCCGTAGTGAAGCGCATGTCATTGCCCGCCGTCGTGCCCGTGACGAGCGCAAACCGCAGCGCGTCGGCGCCGTATTCCTCCACTATGACGAGCGGATTGATCACGTTGCCGTAGAGCTTGCTCATCTTCTGGCCTTCCACGTCGCGGATGAGCCCGTGCAAGTAGACCGTGCGGAAGGGAATGTCGCCCATGTTCTCGATTCCCGTCATGATCATGCGCGCCACCCAGAAGAAGAGGATGTCGTGGCCGGTCTCCATGACCGTGGTCGGATAAAATGTGCGCAGGTCCTCCGTATCGTCGGGCCAGCCCAAGGTCGAATGCGGCCACAAGGCGGAACTGAACCACGTGTCGAGCACATCCGGGTCCTGATGCAGCGCGCCGCCGCACTCACCGCAGGTATCTGGATCGCGCATCACGTCGTCCGCCGGAGGCACCGCGATTGCCTCGCAGGCGTCGCAGTACCACACCGGAATGCGATGCCCCCACCAGAGCTGCCGCGAGATGCACCAATCGCGAATGTTCTCCATCCAGTTGTAGTAAATGCGCTCGAAGTGCTCGGGAATTATGCGAATTGTGCCGTTGCGCACGGCCGCGATGGCCGGTGCCGCGAGCGGCTTGGTTTCCAGCCACCACTGTCTGCTCACCAGCGGTTCCACAATGACGTCGCAGCGGAAACAGTGGCCGATGGCGTGGCGATGGTTCTCGATCTTCTCCAAACGCCCCTGCGCCTCCAGATCGCGCACGACCTGCTCGCGGCAGGCATAGCGGTCCATACCCGCGTAGGCGGCGCCGGCATGCTCGTTCATGGTGGCGTCGAGGTTCAAGACGTTGATGAATTCCAGCCCGTGGCGTTGGCCGATTTCAAAGTCGGCGATGTCGTGGGACGGCGTCACCTTGAGCGCGCCGGCGCCGAACTCCGCCTCCACCGCGTCATCGGCAATGATAGGTATTTTTCTCTCAGTTAATGGGAGGCTTACCTCTTTGCCTAGGAGATGCCGGTAACGGGGGTCGTCTGGATTCACGGCCACGGCGGTATCGCCGAGCATGGTCTCCGGCCGTGTGGTTGCGACCGTGATCGCCATAGAATCATCTTCCACGAGTGGATACGAGATGTACCAGAGATGGCCGTCTTCTTCCTCGTGGGCGACTTCCAGGTCGGAAAGCGCCGTGGCGCAACGCGGACACCAGTTGGTGATGCGCTCGCCGCGGTAGATGAGGCCCTTGTGATAGAGCCGCACGAACGTGGTACGCACGGCCCGGGCCGGGCCTGGATCGAGCGTGAACGTGTCCCGCGACCAGTCGCAGGAAGCGCCGAGACGGCGGTGCTGGTCGTCGATGACGTTGCCGTATTTCTGCACCCATTCCCACACCCGCGCTTCGAACTTCTCACGCCCCAATTCTTGTTTGGAAGTGCCTTCTTCTTGCAGCAGACGCTCCACCACTACTTGCGTGGCAATGCCCGCGTGGTCGGTGCCGGGCACCCAGAGCGTGGCGTCGCCGCGCATGCGGTGCCAGCGCACCAGCACGTCCTCGATGGCAGCCGTGAGCGCGTGGCCGAGGTGGAGTTCGCCGGTGACGTTCGGCGGCGGCATTATGACCGTAAACGGCTCGCCCCTAGCGTCTGTGCGCGGCGCGAAGTAGCCGCCCTCTTCCCA
>VXOZ01000067.1 GCA_009839775.1 Chloroflexota bacterium
GGGCGGGGGCGGCCCCCGCCGCCCCCACCCACCCCCCCCGCCCCGGGGGCGCCCCCCCCCACCCCACCCCCACCCACCACCCCCCCCCGCGGCCCCGCACACGCCCAAAACACAACCGACTTGTCTAGATGCATTGAGCCATATGGGGGGGGGTTGTCAAGTTACTTGGAATTCGTCAAGGAGGCTGCGCAGGGGCGGGTCTTGCCCCGGCAGTGCTATCATTGCAGCGGGTTGGCCTACCTACGACGTGGAGAACGAAGAGCTTCTCCGTCGGATGGTAGATGTAAAGGGAACAATCTCCTGCCACGTGGAACTGCTTTGCAGCAAGAGGCGCGAAACTGTGGATGGTATTACGCGTGCCGATCTCGCGCAAGACGGAGCCGAGTTTTCTGACTGCGGGCGCTACCGCTACAAGCTGTGGCGGGTGTGGGACGAGGCGCGCCCGCCGGTTATGTTCATCATGCTCAATCCAGCCACCGCTGACGCAACGCGGAATGACCCGACCATCCGGCGCTGCATAGGCTTTGCTCGTGCTTGGGGATACGGGGGTGTACGCGTTGGCAACCTGTTTGCCTGGCGGACGCCCTACCCTGAGGTCTTACGGTCTGTGGTCGAACCGATAGGGCAGGATAACGATGGCGCTCTGCATGACCTCGCCGCTGGGGCGGCACTCGTGGTCGCCGCATGGGGCGTGCACGGCGTATGGCGTGACCGCGCGCAGGCCTTTCGCCAGAGATTCACCCGCCCTCTCCATGCACTCGGCATTACGAAGTCCGGAGAACCGGCCCATCCCCTGCGACTGCGGCGCACGTGCAGGCCCTTTCCGCTGGAATGATTCGCACAACTAGCTAAACCTACTTTTCTTACTATCTGACCGGATCACACTCCATATGCCTGCGTGCAGCCTAAACGGAGCAATCAGTGCTCGGGCGCCGCTGCGTTACAATGTCTTGAAAACAGCACCAGGTGCGGTGCGGGCAGACATGATCCGTTCAGGCTTCGACAAGCTCAGCCCGAACGGACTCTCCAGCAGAACGGACAGTCGTTAGTGCAGCTCTCTGATCTTCTTGCCGCTGTACCGGAAGCGCAGATGCTGACCGGCACGCCGGATCTCCCCATTTCGCAGCTTTGCTACGACTCGCGCGAGGCGCAGGCCGGTGCGCTCTTTATCGCATTGCAAGGGTTGCACCGCGACGGACACCACTACGCCGCTGCCGCCGTAGCGAACGGCGCAGTTGCCGTGCTCATTACGCGGCCCTTGACATTGCCGGAGCACGTCACGCAGGTGCTCGTGCCGAACACCTGGATTGCACTTGGGCAGGTTTCTGCAGCCTATTACAAGAATCCTTCTCAAGAACTGTGCGTAATCGGCGTTACCGGCACCGACGGGAAGAGCACGACGGCGACCCTCATCGGCCACATACTGCGTGCGTGTAGACATCCAACCGGCGTCATCACCACGGTCGCCTTCCACGATAGTGTGCAGGAATTCCCCAACGAGACCCGCCTGACCACCCAGCACGCTTCGGACCTGCAGCAGATGTTGCGCGCGATTCGCGAGCGCGGTGGTACCCACGCGGTGGTTGAAGCCAGTTCGCACGGGTTGGCGCTCCACAAGCTGGACGCAATCCAGATCGACGCCGCCGTGCTGACAAACCTCACCCACGAGCACCTGGATTTTCATAAGACGCTGGAAGCGTACCGCGAAGCGAAAGGGCGGCTCTTCGAGCGCGTAGAGGCCCGCGCGCCGAAGCCGTTTCCCCAGGTTAGCGTGCTCAACGCCGATGACGAGCACTATCCGTTCTTTGCGTCACTAAATTCCCCCGGCCTGCGCACATTCGGCTTTGAGGAACAGGCTGACGTTCGCGCTGTGGACGTGGAACTTGCCGCGGACCGCACCGCGTTCACGGTAGTCACGCCGGAGGGTCAAGCGCTGATTCACTCCCCGCTGGTCTGCCGGTTCAACGTGGCGAACACCCTGGCGGCGCTGGCGGTTGTAACCGGGCTCGGCGTGCCGCTCGACGCGGCCGCAGCAGCGGTGAGGTCATTCCCCGGTGTGCCCGGCCGCATGCAGGTGATCGCTGCCGGCCAGCCGTTCGCGGTGATCGTGGACTACGCTCACACGCCCAACAGCCTGCGGCTCGTGCTCGATGCCTTGCGCGGCGTGACGCCGGGGCGGCTCGTGGCCGTCTTTGGCAGTGCCGGCGAGCGGGACGTGGAGAAACGGGCGCTTATGGGCGCAGTCGCCGCGGAACACGCCGACTACTTTGTGATTACGGGTGAGGACCCCCGCAGTGAAGACCCGGACGTAATTTGCCGCCAGATCGAGGAAGGCGCGCTCCAAGCCGGCTGCGTCTACGGACGCGACTACAGCATCAGCATTGATCGCACCCAGGCCTTCCGCATCGCGTTCAAGCAGGCGCGGCCCGGCGATACCGTGCTCCTGGCCGGCAAGGGCCATGAACACTCGATGATCTGGGGTGATGAATCCCTGCCCTGGGACGAGGCCGAAATCGCCGCAGAGACGCTGGCGGATATGTTCGACTAGTGTCGCTTACGCATTCCCTATTGTGAGCACGCGCAGTGCGGGCCTTCCGCTGATAACAGCCGAAACGTGGGAATTGTCTGGCTTCATCCCTGCTGTTTCAATGTGCGGCAGTTTACTTGAGAATGCTATTGCCAAGATTCCATAATTCGAGTAGCATAGGCGGCAAGAGAGTGCTTAAGGTAGGAAAGGGGGGTGTATCCGTGTAGGTGGCCGCCTCAGGTCATTTCTACCGAGCTTGATCGACGTAGAAGCTTTTCATTTGGGTGGTGTAGCTTAACGCGACACCGCGAAGGAGAAGGGATCATGCGTTCTGAGATCAGCAGACGGACATTTCTGGCGGGTTCGGCAACCGCTTTCGGCGCCGTTGCCCTGGCCGCGTGCGGTCAGGTACAGACGACGGGCGAGATGATGGAGGAAAAACCGGCTGAGCCCGAGGCGGAGAAAGAGGCCGTTGAGGAGCCTGTGGCCGAGCAGGTAACGATTCAGTTCATGTGGCCGCCCTATTCGCCGGCCAAGGAGCGCTGGTACGAGCGCTTGGTGACCGCCTACGAGGAAAAGAATCCCAACGTAACTATCTCCACGATTCTCGATACGGCGCTCAACGACCGCATCGGCACAAATGCCGCCGCCGGCGGCGGCTTGCTTGACGTGACCTGGCATGGCTGGGGTTGGGCCCGGTGGGGTGAAGAAGGTGTCTTCCTGCCGCTGGAGCCGTACGTCAAGGCGTCGGGCCTGAACCTGGACGATTACTACAAGGCCGCCATCGACGGGGTCACCTGGAAAGGCACGCTGCATGCGCTGCCGCTGGGCATTCTGACGCCGGTGATGGCGCTCAACCTCGATATGTTCGCGACGGCGGGCATCGAGGTGCCGTCCGATGACTGGACCTTCGGGGACATGATCGATATTGGCGCCAAGCTCACCGATGCCCCCAACGGCAAGTGGGGCGTGTCGACGCGGTTCTGGTATTGGTCCACCTGGTATGTCTCCTATGGCCGCGATCAGGGCTCTATCAACAATGAATGGCAGACAATGAGCTGGGACGCGCCGGTGCGCACCGAGCTGATCAGGACACGGGGAGACCTTTTCCACAAGCACCAAGTCGAAGCCTATGGCGACGATGCCAAGGAAGAGACAATCTTTGATCACTTCAAGAACCAGAAGGTCGCCATCTACTCAGGCTACAACTGGCTCGTGCCCAGCTTCCGTACGGACGCGCAGTTCAATTGGACGTTGCATCCCATCCCGTTCATCGACTTCGAGGGCGAGCCGACGCGCAACGGCGCGCTCTACACCGAGGAGATCGCCCTCGTGGAAGGCAGCAAGGTGCTCGACCACGGTTGGGACTTCACCGCGTGGATCTGCGGGCCGGAGCAACTGGATACGGCCGCCCGCAACGGCGATACGACGCCGACGATCAAGGCGATCGCCGAAAGCGACGCGTTCATCAATCTGGCCCTGCCGCCCGGAGAGAGAATCATCGAGTATCTGCGCGCGATGGAAACCGCAATTCCGTTCTTGCTCCATCCAATTGGCGGCGATCTCGCAGGACCCCTGTGGAAGAACGCCGGCCAGGCGACGCAAGCGAATCCGACTCTGACGCCGGAGGAAGCGACGCGCACGGCCCAGGGAGAGGCCCAAGCCATCTTGGACGAGTACAACGCGAGCAGGCAGTAGTAAGCCATTGCATAGTAGGGGCACGACATGTCGTGCCCCTACGTGCATTAAGTGATAATTAGGTGCTGAAATCGCTATTGGAGGGGTCTCCTGGTAAGCGAGGGTCCTACTCTTGTCCCCTCTCCCTGTGGTGCACTTGCAAAGCTCTTGCCAAGGCGTGGGAGATCTCCTCTCCTGTGGAGACGTTTACAAAGCTCCCGCCGTAGCGAAGAAGTCCCCTCTCCCTGTGGGAGAGGGGTAGGGTGAGGGCAAGATGCCAGGCTTCAACCTCCACAAAAGCTCCCCTATGAGCACACTTGGTACATTCCCCGATGATGCGGAGACTATCCGCCAAGAGCAGGTAGCGGAAATCGACCGCTATTACTCCGCGCTGGTGTATGCGGCTGTGGAATTACGCGAGCGCGCGTGGCAGCGGGATTTCAGTACGCCTGACGCGTATCGCCGTTCGGTGGCGCCGAACCGCGCACGGTTTCTTCAACTCATGGGTGGCGTGCCCCAGGATGCCGTGCCGCTGGAGCCGCGGCAGCAGGAACTGCCAGAGCGTCCCGGAATTACGGCTCGGCGCGTCTGGATCCCGGTAGATGAAGGCGTCCACGTATACGGTGTGCTGCTTGTGCCTGCGGCCCCCACAGGCCCGAAACCGGCCGTGATCGCCCAGCACGGCTTCTCCGGCTCGCCCGAAGCCACCTGCGGCTACTACGAGTTGGAAGAGACTGCCTACCTGCGTTCATTCGGCCTGCGTTTGGCCGAAAAAGGATACGTGGTCTTTGCGCCGCTGGTGATGAATAACACGCCCGACCGCTCGCGCCCCAACCGCAAGGCCACGCTCATCGCCCGGCAACTCATGGGTCTGGAAGTGGGCAAGATGATGCGCGTGGTGGATTACTTGCAGACCTTGCCGGAGGTGGACAACGACCGCATTGGCTACATGGGCATCTCTCAAGGCGGCATGATGGCGCTTTGGGCTGCGGCTGCCGACGAACGCATCGCTGCCTGCGTCTGCTCCGGGTACTTCACCAACCGCACACCCAAGATGATCGACGTCTCGCCCCACTACACTTCTTTCATCCAAACCGGCGATGACGACAAATTCTTCTGGGGCCAGTTGAATGAGTTTTCGGATTGCGACATCGCCGCGCTCATCTGTCCGCGACCCTTCTTCGTGGAAGCCGGCACGGAAGACCGCGTGTTTTGGCTGGAGCACGTGAGGGAGGAATTCGCGCAACTGCAGTCAATCTACGCGCAGCTTGGCATACCAGAGCGTGTGGAGCTTGGCATCTTCGAGGGACCGCACGTAATCCATGGCGTGGAGTCGTTTGCGTTCCTTGACCGTTGGCTACAGGACTAGAGACGACAAATATAGGGTGCAGGGACATTCTGTATTCGCACCTAGAATCCTACGTGCACTTGCAAGCACGGAGGATCTCCACCGTTCGCCCTGAGCCTGTCGAAGGGCAACTATTGCAGGAAATAGCCCTAGAATGACATTGGCCGCTGGTAGACGGAGACTACCGCATGCTTTCGCCTCGTATCATGTATGGGGTAGGACCTGAGCCAGCCTGTCCTGAGCTTGCCGAAGGGTCGACGGGCAAAGTCCGACCAATGGGCATGATGCGGTGCTCCTTCGCACATCCGTTCATGCTTCGACAAGGGCTACGCGAAGCCCACTCAGCACGAACGGATGTGGCACCTTTTTCAATTGTGCGCGAAGGAAGAAGGCGCATGTGCGTGGAGGAAAGAGGCGCAGAGCGCGCCCATAGGGAAGAAAAGATCTCAATTACGCTAAGGATACTAAATGCCGGCCCCTTCTCCCACTCAACACCGAATTCTCAGCGACGACCAAGTCGCCTTTTACCTGCGGCACGGCTACCTGATTCTTGAAAACGTGCTGTCGGCGGCAGAACTCGCGGAGCTCCGGGAAGCCACCGACGGCCTGCGCGAAGAACGCGCCCGCATCGCCGGTGACGACAAGATCGCCGCCATCATGGACTTTGCGTTGCTCGATGACGCCTTCATGCGCGCCGCGCACCATCCGGTAATGCTGGCAGCGGTGACACAACTCATTGGCGCGAACTTGCGTCTGCAGCACTGCAAGCTCAACTGGAAACCGCCCACCAAAGGCACCGGCGAGGTGGACTGGCACCAGGACTTTCCTTTTCTGCCGCACACCAACTACGATCTGCTGGCGTGCATGATCCTGATGGACGATTCTTCACCGCAAAACGGCTGCATGCGGGTGATCCCCGGCAGCCACCTGCGCGGGCCGGTGGACCACTTCGCCGCAAATGGCACGTTCGCGCGGCACTGCACTGATCCCGCTGACTACGAAGACGATCTGGCGCGCGGGAACGTGGTTGACCTCATCGCGCCGGCCGGTTCGATCACGATCCACCACTGCAACATCATCCACTCTTCCTACCCCAACAACAGCGATACGCCCCGGCGCGGACTGATCTACCAGATCGCCGCCGGTGACAGCGTTCAACTCGGCGGCCAACTGTACAAGGTCTGGCCGATTTGGCTCCAAGGCGCGGACCCGCTGCGCGCCCGCATGGAGGACGGCACGGTGTATCGGTTAAGCCGACCCCTCACCAACGTCGGCGGACTGGAACCGAGCGAGCGGTAGGGAAATGACCGTCACTCCGGCGAAAGCCGGAGTCCAGAGTTGCTTCACGACTGTCTGGAAACGGTCGCACCGCTAGGACTAAGCAAGAAGACGGATTCCGTGCCCCCATGCGGGGCGAGCTTTTGCGGGGATGACGGCTAACGGGTTCGACTCTTTTGTAGCGCGGGGCTTGTCCCCAATGTTGTCGCATTAACATTCTTGGCAAGGAACATGGCACTCTCATTGCCTTACATTTCCGGTAGCGCAGGTTTGCATCTCGCCGGGAGTGCG
>VXOZ01000043.1 GCA_009839775.1 Chloroflexota bacterium
CGGCGATGCAGTTTTGCAAGCCGCATGATGCCAAGAGGCGGGGGACAAGCCCCCGTGCTACGCCGACGCAGAGTGAAGACCTGAAGTGAGCGATTTCCTTGCCGGGTAAGCAAAGCGGTTTCTCCGCGCTTACCCTACTCTCCCGGATCGCCGCACTGGAGCGTCATCGTATATTCCGCGTCGTGGGGTGTGAAGCGGTGGTTGATGCCCACAATGCGCAGCTTGCCGTAGGCGAAGCCCGGCGTCTGGAAGTCGATCACGTCGCCGACTTGGAGCGCCGGATTATAGGGTACGTCCACTGCATACCCGTCGCTGTCGCGGCGGGCTGCGGCCAGCACCGCCTCCGCGCGGCTTTGGCAGTCTGCCGCCTGGGTCAGTTGGGTATCGGTGACGAGGGCCGTCTGCGTGCTGCCGTGCGCGCGGACCGCATCCCAGTCCCACGCTTCCCCCAGTGTGCCCGTGCCCTGCACCAGCACGTGGTTAATCCGGTTGCGCTGCTGCCGGACGCCGACGAATTCCTGACCCGTGTACGCCCACGTTGTCGCATCCGCCCCTGGAAACCGGCAATGCACCGTGCCGTCCGCTTCGATTCGCCACCAGAGCGCATCCAAAGCGGTGAGCCGGTCTACCATCGTCTGCCAGGCTTGACCGGCATGCAGGGCGAAAGCAGGCAGAACCCGATCAAAGCGGCTATCGCCGTCGTCGGTCATGCGCAGCGCGCCGGCGCGGTACCACGCTTCGTTCAGCAGCGCGCGTACGGTCTGACCGCTATAGGCCCACGTTTGCGCCACGCGGCGGCGGGCGTGGACGCTCAAATCGGCAGCCTCGACACGCACCGTGCTGTCCGGCAGCAGCGTTACGTCCTGCACGATAAGATCGGCTATCTGTGTCCGTTCCACGCCGGCGCTCGTCACGTAGCCGGCATGCACGCTGAGTGTCGCACCGGATTGCAACGTCTTGCCCAGCCAGCTAGCGAGCGCGCCATCGGCATTGTCCAGGAGCAGGCGCGCATTGCCGGTCTCGTTGGCCTGCTCCTCCCACTGAAAGTCCAACACCCGGTCCGAGACGTCTTGGAACTGGTCCGGGTTCGTCGCCGCGTAGCCGCCGTAGGCATGAGCGGTCTCATGATTCACTAGCCAGTAGCGAGTAGCACTCTGGCGCAGCCACCAGAATCCGGCGAATGACTCGTCCTCCACCGGCGTTGCTTCGGTAAACGTCCCCCACGTGTGCGCGGTGCAATAGCGCCACCGCCCAAAGTTCAGGCCCGAGACGATGCCGTGGTCCCGTTCCAGGTATCCCACGCGGAATGCTTGCTCCCAGCGTTCCACCATGGGATTGAGCAAGTTGCGCCGCGCCGTGCTGTCGTCCACGCGCGCGATGGGCGTCAGCGCTGCCCACGTCGCGCCGTCGGTGCGGCAGGCCATGATGGAGGTGCCCGTGGTGCCCGGCACGCCGCCCCACAGCGAAAGCGCCAGGTGCCAGGCGGTGCTGTCCCAGGCGGCACCGATGCCACCGCAGGCCGAATACGTGCCGTGGGTCCACTCGTCCGCTTGCCAAGCCCCATCAACTTCATGGAGACGGTAGACCGTCACCCCGCCGCCGGACTTGTCCACCGCCAGGAAGATGCTGCCGTTGCCGCCGTAGCAGAGCGCGCGTACGATTTTGCGCGGATTCCACAGCGTCTCCGGGTCTCCCCACGTGGCGCCGCCGTCGCTGCTCGTCCGGCGATAGACGGTGGTGAAGGTCACGTAGACCACCATCACGTCGCCGTTCGGCAATTCTCCCGCCGCCACGCCCGCGGCACCGGTGACACGGGTCTGCAGGGTCGACCAGGTGGTCCATTGGCTCGCCTGGCTGGGGTCCGTGATGCGCTGGTACGCGACGGAGGCGGCCACCACGCCCCGCTCCGCTGAGACGTCCACGCGCCAGAGGGCGCCGCTCGAGTCTACGAAACAGGCGTTGGCAGCGGCGGAGCGCGCATCGGAACGGAAGCGCGTGTAGTGGTGCGCCGCATCCCGCAACGTAAACTGCATTGCCGGTTGCCGGGACGGCGCAGCGACCGCCGCGGCGAGGGTTTCGGTTAACGTGCGTGCCATGGCTAGACCTCCCGCAACACGACGCGCGTCTCCCACTCCAGCACCCATAGCTGCGCTTTGCCGAACGGGATCACCCGGTCCTCGCACGCGGCGAAACGCACGGTGTAACTCTCTTTCAGCGGATCGACGAACGTGTGGCTTTCGTTCAGTCGTTGGTAGAACTCCCAGAGCCGGTCGCGCCACTGCTGCGCCTTGGTCTGATTCAGCGTGCCGTCGAAGTTGCGCACGTTATCGCGGCACATGACCGTGAAGGCAAACTCGCGCTTGCCCAGGCCGCTTTCGACATACGAAAGCGTGCCGCCCGCCGTTTCACGCGCCTGGGCGCGGCGCGGCCGGGTCATGGTGTACGTGCCGGGCTTGATGAAGAATCCCGCCGGCGCGCCGCCGTTCACGTTGACGTTCGCGAGCGTTACGTTGCAATCCACCCCAATCGTTGCCATGTGGTATGTCAATCCTCTCTAGCGGTTGATGCTTTGCCGCAACCGGGCCATACCCTTCACGCCTCCACCAGCGTTACCGCCAGCTCCCACTCCGGCTGCTCCCAGAATCCCGCAGCTTCCGAAATCCGCTCCTCCAGCGTCACCATGTGCACGCTGTGCACGGTACCGAGCCGGTCGGTGAACGAAAGTGCCTCGGCCTTGGCGTAGGACGTGCGCAGGTTGGCGCGGTAGGTCGCGGCGGACGTGGCATTGACCGTGCCGTTTTGGTTCAGATGGTTGGTGTACGCGAGCACGGTGAAATGCCAGACCTGCTTGCCGGCCCCAAGATTGACTGCCGCCGGCCCGGCGGCCGCGTCCGGCTCCGCCGCCGCGATCTTCGGTATCTCCACACGATAGGAGCCGGGCTTCACAAAGTAGCCGTGTCCGTCCAGAATGACGGAACAATCTTCACCAACGGTGGGCATGAGTGCTTACCTTATCGCTACGAGTTTGACGAGAATACGATTTGGCGTGGCGGTCAATCCCAGACGGAGAGATTCCTGCACGCGGTACTTGCGGGCAGCGGCTACCTGGTCGCGGTCCGGCGTGTCGGCGATCGCCACCACTTCGCTGAAATCAACGTCCGGTAAGAACTCCGCTAGAACGTCCGGGCCGGACCCGCCTGGACGACCCTGTTGTTTTGCCGCACCCGGAGGGGTGTTATGTTCTTCTTTCCAGGTGCACTCCGCTGCTGTGTAGGTCGTCTCGCCGCCGCTCTTGCGGATCAGCGTGACCGTGCGCAGCCGGCCTTGCCGCATCTTTGCGCGGTTCGCCAGCACGTGGGCGGCTTGTCTGCTATCGAGCATTGCTTTTCTCCGTTGATACGCAAAGTTTCTCCGGTGCAAGCACCCTTTATTCGTCATTCCCGTACAAGCGCCATTTGTCCGTCATTCCGGCGAAAGCCGGAATCCATCTTCATCTTTGCAACGTGATCCCAGAGCGGGGGCGCGGAATCCATCTGGCTCTAGCAACATGGAACCTGCCCTCTCAAGAGCGGGGGACAAGCCCCCGCGCTACGCAAGACTGCAAGAAGCCAGGGATGGCCGGGTGGTTGCGCGGCCTGACCACGGCAATTACCGTGCCCCCTCAGAACCTTCCACCGTCCACGCCACGCTCCCGCGCACGTGCTGCGTCCGCTCCTGCTGCAGCGCGTCAAGCTCCTTTTCAAACCTATCACGCGCCGCCGTGCCTTTCTCCCACCACGCCTGGCTCACCATGCTCGTATCCACGCCCGCCCCTTGCTGGCCGTCCTGATAGCGAAAGTTATCGGACTGCGGGGTAGCGTAGGCCAAGCACGCGTGGGCGTACGCGCCCGTGGTGAGCAGGCCGGTATAGGCATCCGGCGCTGTCCATTGACTGTCGCTGGCGACGTGCTTCGTGCCCCAGCGCACGCGCATCGGTTCGGCTCCGCTCGGTGCTTCCGGCACCAGCAGAAAGACAAAGCCCGGCGCGCCGTCGCTCGTGGGCAGCACCATGAACGTGCAGAGTTTGGGCGGATAGTGGCCCGTGGGCCACTCCACCTCCTCCACGCTCCACACGTCGGCAAGACTGCTCAGGTCCACCAGCCGCGAGTCCGGACTGGTGGTTAAGGTGGCGTCGCGCGTCCAGGGCACAGCTCTGGATAGTTCAGTCAGCGCGCGGTCAATGGCGTGATCGAGGTCCGTGTCGCTGAACCGCGCCTCGTCATCCGCTGGATCGAACAACTCCTTGCGGAGCGATTCTCGAAATTCGCTCAATGTCATGGGCAATCCTCACGTATCAGGTACTACGATGCTGTCCGGCGCAACGCAAGGCCGCGCTCGTTAAGGGTCATGTGTTAACGGCTGCCCGTGGCACGGTGGCTGCCCGCCCTGCCAAGGGCTTGCCGAACACTCAAGGGAAAGCGGGAGTCGCAATCCTATCGCTCTTGGCGATCCGTAGGGGCACGATATATCGTGCCCCTACGGGGGACTGTCACAGCTCGGTGCGAAACTGCAAACGTGATAGCAAAGCCCCCTCTCCCACCGGGAGAGGGCCGGAGTGAGGCCGCGACTTTGCAATGGACTCTACCGACCCCCTCTCCCACTGGGAGAGGGCCGGGGTGAGGGGCGACCGCCATCCCCTCAACGCCATTGAAATTGCCAATGTGCCCCCAGCCGCAGATTTCCCTACGCCACCTCCGCCCAATACGCGCCCCGGTAGTCCAGCCAGCCGCCGCCGAACTCCCAGCGCACCTTGTAGCTGATGGCGTCGTTGGTGAAAACCGAGCCCGCAGTCGGGTTATCCTGCACCAGCAGTTCCGGCGTCTCCTGGCCGTTGATGAAGCCTACCTCCAGGCACTCGATCTGGGCCGGATCGGCCATCAGATAGTAGTCCTTGGTATCGCTGAACTGCGGCACCACGATGGGCTCCAGCATGCCTTGCAAGGGATTGGCGTCGTTGTTCTGGCTGCCGGGCAGCAGCGTGCTGTTGAGGATCGTCACGGCGGTCCAGTACAGATCCGGCGGCAGCAAGAGGTAGCGGGGCTTGAGGCCCAAGCGTTTGTCCGCGCTATTGGTCTGCTTCATCATCTGCGTAATCGCGGCCTGCAGCGCCGACGCCGCCAACGCGGCGGTGCCGCGATTCTTGTGCGAGGTCTGGCTGTCCTTATCGAAGACCGTCGTGTTATCGGCAAGCTGCGGATTGTCGGTGAAAAGGCCGTAGACGAACTCGTTGATGGTCGTGGCGGCGGCAATCGCCAGCTTGGTGGGAATGCGCCGCACGGCTTCCAGATCGTCGTTCAGGATCGCCTCGCGAGTGACCACCACCAGGTTGCCGCGCTTGGCGGGCGTGTAGGTCTCTCGGGTGTCGTCCCATGAGAGGTTCGTATACGCAGCGTTCTCATTGACGGAGTCGAGCGCGCCGAAGTCGTGCAAGAGCACCCGGTATTGGGGCTTGTAGTCCCGGATATTGCGGATCACGCAGAACTTCCGCCAATCCTGCGGCTGCGCGCCGTAGTCCTGGACGAGCCGCTTCGTTATGGCGTTGGCGAGGGCGTGGTTGAGCACGCTCGTCGTGACTTCGTTGGCCTCGCGCACGAGCGAGAGTTCGGGGTTCGCGGCGCCGCGCACCTCGGCATCGCCAGTGATCTGCACGTAGGCCTCGCGAATGCTGGACCAGGCGGGAATCGGTTCGTCTGCGGCAACGTCCCGCACGCCCAGCAGGCGCGCCAGACCGGCCTCGACCGCGGCCACGCCCCGGCCCGCGCCGGTGCCGGTAATGCTCAGGCGCGCTTTGTCCGCGCCCACACCGTGCACGCCGTTGGTGGAACCAGTGAGCGTCCGCACGGTCTCGACCTCTTCCTGGATGGCCTGTTCCAAGACCTCGGTGGTGAAGGTCTGCCCTGCAAAGCGGCGGCGCAGCTTGCCCTTGATCGCGGCAGGCAGGGCCGCGGTATCGAGCCGCTCGTGCAGCGCGTTCGTGCACGCGAGCTTGGCCTCAGCCTCGGCGAGACGCTCATCGATTGTCGTAGCGGCAGTGTCTCCCATAGATACCTCCTCTATGTGGGATGAATGTGCCGGGTCGATCCCGGCATTAGGGCTGTTCTTCGCTGGGTCGATTGACTGGTTTTCCTGCAAGTCCTTCTCCTTTTCGCCTGCATTGGCTGTGTCTTGCTCTGCCACAATGTGCTCGAACGCGCCCCCGGCCGCGGCCCGCGTGACCACGTCACACGAACGCAGCACGGGGATGCTCTCCACCACCTGCGTGCGCTTGCCGTTCTGCTGCTGGGTGCGCACCGACGCCAGAGAGTCTATCGAGAGTCCCAAGACGTCGGGACGTCCCAGTTCCACGGCTTCCTGCACCAAACTCCAGAGCCAGTCGGCGCTGGCAAAGATGTGCAGCGTGGCGCGCACGCGGTCGACCTCCACCCGGGGTTCGCGATAGAACCCCACCACGTCGCGCACGCTCCGTGGCTTGCCGATGTTGTCTGCCGTGGGCGCGGGATGGTCGGCAAAGGCTTTGAGGCCGTCGAGTTGCGCCGCCACGTCCTGCAGCGCCTGGGGCGTGAAGTAGCGGCCGTTCCGCGACATGCCCTCTCGCAGCACGGTCACGGCCACGTCACGCTGCGGTGCGTCCAATTGCGCTTCCTGTAAGGGCACGAGCAGTGCGAGTTGTTCCGATTTCAATACATCTTCCTCCCTTCAAAGATGTGTATGGTCTTTCAAAGCGCGGACACGTTGGTAGTCTGCTGGCATACACCGACTTCCGTCCCGTAGCGCGGGGGCTTGTCCCCCGCTCCGGACGTGGCGTCGATCTTCTCCCAGGCCGCGCGTCCGGCAAAGATGGATTCCGCGCCCCCGCGCGGGGGCGAGCGTTCGCGGAAATGACGGATAAACTGTGCTCGACCGGGAACAACCTTCCAGGAACGCGCCGCCGGTTCACCTTCTCGGCTGTGGTGTTATGCGGCCTCTTGGTACAATGGCCTGCATGAACGCAGATAGACCCTCCGTCCCCACCGTCGCGCTCACCGTCGTCGTCGCACCAACCCAGGCCGGGGGCGATTTGGCGGCCCTGCCCCCCCGTGCC
>VXOZ01000149.1 GCA_009839775.1 Chloroflexota bacterium
ATGTACCATATATTAAGAGATGCACTCTCTTTGCAATACTGGGGAAAAGTCTCTCACCCTTATACCGTTTTGGCAACGAAGCTGAAACAAGGCATGGAGCGCAGGCCTTTCGCAAATCGTTGCGCCTGTCTTTTGGGTATTCCAAATTGCTATGTGACCTGAACACCAAGGGGATTCAATGATACGCGGAATTGTCTTCGATCTGGATGGCACGTTGCTCGATCACGATGGCGCCGAACTGGCGGCGCTTTCTAAGCTCTACCCTACGCTTCTTGATGGCGACAGTGGACCGCGGCGGTGGCTGCCTTTTCGGGACTTTGCCGCCGTGTGGCACGATGCGGCGGAGCGTGGCTGGCAGCGCTATGTGGCAGGTGAATTGTCCTTTGCAGCGCAGCGGACATGGCGGGTGCAGCAGGTGATGGCACTGCAGGATGAAGCCGGGGATGGGCGGCAGCCGCTGACCAAGCAGGAAGTTGACGACATATTCGCTCGCTACCTTACTTTGTACGAGGAGAGCTGGTCGCTCTATCCCGACACGTTGCCCTGCCTTGAGGCCCTCTCGGCCTACCCACTCGGTATGATCACCAACGGCGATGGCGCGCAACAGCGGCAAAAGCTGGAGCAGATGGGCATCGCGGAGCGCTTTGACTCCGTGGTTGTCTCAGGTGATGTGGGCTTCGCCAAGCCGCAGCGGGAGATCTTCGACCGTGGCGCCGAGGAATTGGGCCTGGCACCCAACGAACTGCTCTTCATCGGTGACAACCCTGAGAACGATGTGCTTGGGGCCATGCAGGCCGGTTGGCATGCCATCTGGCTGAACCGTGACGGCACTAGGCAAGAGGTCGCGGCACTGACCGTTGCGGACCTGACGGACGTTCCGCGCCTGGTTGTCGATGGGTTTCCAAGTGAGCGATGAGGTTCTATGGTCTCGGCAGGCTCACATTGAACAGACTGCTCGCTCTACGACCCTTAGAATCCAAGGGGTGACAGCAATAGGATAGGGCCCTGGATTTCTCCCCGTACAGAGCACGGGGCCGCTGCGCTCGGAATGAAAGTAACAGCCGGTCCCGATTCAGGGAGGCACAGGTGATGCCACGTTCGCAGAATTCTACATCAGGAACTAGGCGGCAATGATCCGCTGTTACATCGGCCACAGCAAGGGCACCGTCAAGACGGAAGTCGCGAAAATCACAGCGGCAGGTGAGGGAATCGCCGACCTCAACCGCGTGGTGTTGGATGGCGACGTGATCGATATGGAGACCTTGCAGGTGCACTGCGACACCTTGCCGTTCCTGGGCGGTGCGAAGCTGGTCATCGTCCGCGGTTTGCTGAGCCGTTGCCTCAAGGAGAAGCCGCTGCGGGAGGGACTGCTGGCGTATCTACCCGGTTTGCCGGAGCACTGCACGCTGGTGTTGGCGGATGACGCGCTGCCTCGGGGCAGAGAGACGACCGCGCTCACCAAAGCGATACGGGATATACCCGGTGCCACCGTAGACACCGCCGACCAGCGCAGAGGCCGACCGCAGGTCTCCTGGATCGAGGAGAACGCGCCGCGGTTCGGCTGCGGCATCACCCACCGCGCGGCGGAGCACTTGGCGGCGGTGCTGCCGGATCGTGACACCATCGAGCAAGAACTCACTAAGTTAGCCCACTACCGCAACCGCACGGGCACCATCAGCGAGGAAGACGTGCACCTGCTCGTGCCGCAATCACGGGAATCGAACATCTTTGCGTTCGTGGACGCGGTCGCCGACGGCAGACGGCGGCAAGCGCTCGCGCTGCTGCACGATCTCCCCAATCAGGAGCCCGGCTACGTGCTCGTGATGATTGCCCGCCAGTTTCGCCTGGTGCTCAAGGCTAAGCATGCCTTGCGCAGCGAGCAGGCGCCCAACGAGGTAGCCCGCGCTATCGGCCTCACCCGCGCGCCGCCGCGTGCCGTCAACCGCGTGATCTCCCAGGCCCGCCGCTTCAGCGTCGACCAACTGGCGGCGATCCACGCCCACATTACCCGCACCGACTTTGCCATCAAGCGGAGCAGGATGGACCCGGCTACCGCGCTGGACCTGCTAGTCGTTGGGTTGTGTTCCATCGCCAGCCGACCTTGAGAATCGTGCCACTGACTGCCAGTGGTTAGAGCTTCCCTCTCCCAAAGGAAACCTTTGCGTAACCCTCGCCACAGCGAGGCAGTTCCCTCTCACTTGACGGGAGAGGGATAGGGTGAGGGTGAATTTGCTCAGAACGCCAGTCGGTCCATGGCTGATCTGGCACTGAAATATATTGACTGTACATATTGTACGATCAGAAAGGCAAGGAATCCCCTCACCCCTGCCCTCTCCCCAAGGAGAGGGTGTAACACCATGCTCTCGGGGCCTAGTTATGCAAAGGTCTCCAAAGCGACTGCAGTTTCCGAGAGAACGAGGCAGAATATCCTATAGTCGACTGGGTAATCCCAGAGCGCCTACGCGTGCGACACCTAAGAGCCGGAGCGGTGTGGACCTACACACTTCCCTCAGGACATGCTGCCGCCTTTCGCGAGAACTATGGCAGCGGACGCAGGTTACAAACCTGCGCTACCGGAGAAAGAGAGCACATTCGCGAGGCCACCTCCTCAACTGAGTGTTGACATCCAGTGCCGGTCCTGGGCAAACAGCTCCACGGTTGTGCGCGACTTGAGGCGGTCGCTGAAGCCCTTAACGAACTTCTCTCCATTCGTGCTGAGGGCTTCGCGAAGCCGGCTGCGCGAATCCTGGGCTTCAAAAAGCCCTTGTCGAAGCGCGAACGGAGAGTGCTATGTCAACTTAGAATGGGCGAGGGTACGAAAGGAGAGGATACCCAGAAGTCGCTCAACTCGCCCCACTGAAAGCCGCGTTGTAGCGGCGCGTCAGTTGCGACTTATGCCTGGCGGCATTGTTGATATGAATAATGCCCTTGCGGGCGGCGCGGTCGTAGCGGGCGCACGCCAAGGCTACCGCTTCCTGCGCCGTTTCCTGATCGCCATCCGCAATCGCATCGGAGGCTTTACGGCTAAAGGTCTTCAAGCTGCTGCGCACGGAACGGTTGCGCAAGCGCCGCTCTTCCTGGCGACGGGCGCGTTTGAGGTCTGCACGTTTCTTGGGCAATTTCTCGCGTCTCCTCGGCTCTCTCCACCATGGTGCGGCGGACTATTACGCTCATTGCGCCCATTATACCAACTTCTGGAGCACTATGCCCGCGTCAGTCGTCTACTTCTGGCGCAGACTCCTGCTGGTACAGTTGTGTGGCGGTGTCGCGGCAGGTCGCCGTGCGCAACACCGCATCGCGGGAGACGTTGGTCAGGCTCGCCCAGCGACCCCAATTGGGCTGGCCCTTGGTCGCATTGCCCTGCTCGCGTGCCAACTTGTGCAGCACCGCCGTAGCGCGATTGGCAACATTCGCCAGCATCATGGCCGCCGCGGCCGGCGGCAGGTCTGCGGCCATACCCTTGAGCAGGTTGTCCACCTCTTTGGGCACCGCACGCGGCTTGACCTCTATATCCATCGCAATCGACTCCTTGTTCATTCCTGCACGGAATTCATACTTTCTTCACAGTTCCAGGCTATTGTTATGCTGCCTCCTCTCTTGATGAAGGATGAAGCACAGACTTGGCGCGTCTCTTGCGGAGGGGCGCTTCGCTTGATGAAGCGGAGACTACCTCCACTGCCGTAGCTGAGTTTGTCTCGGCTAACGCGTTCAGGCACTCTGAGTGGGAGCATACGTGCAAGATTAGAGAAGACCGGGACCATTCGCTGCGCTTTCACTGGATCATACCAAATAGACCCGTAAAACCCGCTACAATGCTGGTGCACAGACTGGGAAGCGCGCGATCCACACGGAGACGTGCTCTCGCGCGTCGTTGATGCCCGCGCAGGCGGGTAGAAAAGCGATTATTGAAGCCAGCAGCGCATGTGGCTGTGCGCTGGTATTGTGCCGAACGTAGCGCCAGCGTGTGACTTTGCAGGGAAGGTAGAAGACAGACGGTGAACGACCCGGCGGTGGAGAGAGGAGGACCGGTACCCCTTTCGGAGCGTATACCGAGCATAGACATTCTGCGGGGATTCGCCCTCTTCGGCATATTGCTGGTGAATATGCACCTCTTCGGGTTTCCGGCGCAGGAGTTGCTCGTCGGGAGTGAAGAGAGTGGACCGCTGCTCGATCGCATCGCTGCCTGGGGAATTCAGGTCTTCGCTGAGTCAAAATTCTATCCGATCTTCTCGTTTCTCTTCGGTCTGGGATTTGCCCTGCAGATACAGCGTGCTGAGGCACGCGGCACGCGCTTTGTGCCGTTCTATCTACGACGGCTGTTCATACTCTTGCTCATTGGCGTGGCGCACGCCGTCTTCATCTGGGTGGGAGACATTCTCGTACTCTATGCCCTGCTCGGTGCAATTCTCCTGCTCTTCTTTCGCAAGCGCTCGCCACGGACCCTCCTGGTGTGGACAGGAGTCTTTCTGGCGGTATCCGTGTTGCTGCCCGTCGGTCTCAGCGGCTTGGCTTTGCTCGCCAAACTCACGCCTGCCGGCGCAGCCGAGGTCAGCGCAAGCTTTGCCGAATCGGAGGCGGGGCTGCGCGCCGAGGCAGCGCAGGCCACACTCGTCTACACTACCGGATCATTCGCCGAGATCACACTCCAACGGCTAAGCGACCTGCGCTTGATGTACAGCGTCGCCATTTTTCTGGCTTTCAATGCCTTTGCTATGTTTCTCCTCGGTCTCTACGTCGGCCGCCGCGGGATCTTTCGGAACATCTCGGCGCACGTGCCGCTGCTCAAGAAGATCTTCTGGTGGGGTTTCGCGCTAGGGGCGAGCAGCAACCTCGCCTACGCGATAGTGAATGGCGGGTCGGAATTTGCCTTGCCCACGCGGATGGACCTGCTTGCCGACTCTGTGCGTACCATCGGCGCGCCGGCGCTCGCGCTCAGTTACATCGCCGGGCTGACTCTGCTGCTGCAACATGACGCCTGGCGGGCACGGCTGGGTCCGCTGGCCGCGGTAGGGCGCATGGCCTTGACCAACTATCTCTTGCAATCGTTAGTTGCCACGACCATCTTCTATGGTTACGGCTTCGGCTTATTCGGACAGATTGGCCCGGCGCTCGGTGTGGTTCTCACTGTTGTCATTTTCACGGCTCAGATTCCGTTGAGCATGTGGTGGATGGGAAGATTCCAGTTCGGCCCGGTGGAATGGCTCTGGCGCACGCTGACCTACCTGCGTTGGCAACCCCTCCGTCCCGCCAGCGGCACAAGGCGCTAAGGCGCGCCACTGCAATCACTGGTACACGTATGACTGGGCCGGGTTTCACGAGCACAGCAGGCTGCTAGCGCTATTCCACGAAGTCCCACCTTAGGCCTGCCGGCTGTTTCCTCTCTCCGTGGAGGCCGTTGCATGGCTACTCGTGGAGCGGTGAGGATACAATAAAACAATCTGCGGCTGTCAGCGGGTGGTAAGCGGCGTGAGACGGGTCAACCGTCAGCGGTGGCGTGCTTGTTGCCGGTGCGCTGGTACACTGGCGGCGGTTGTGACGGTGGGAATAGTGCTGGAATCTGCCAGAAGCGGAAAACACCCGAACTTCAAATCTAATACAACACAGGAGACTCCTCGATGGCTCGGTTTCTGACGGAAGACCACGTACGGCAACTGCTGCCCATGGATGAGGCGCTGGCGCAGGTGGAGGCCTGTTTCCATGCCTTGGGTACGGGGCAGGCCCGCAACCAGCCGCGCCGCCGCATTCGCTTGCCCGACGGCATGATGCACGTCATGTCGGCCGGCGACGTGGGGCTCGGCGTGTTCGGACACAAGGTCTATACCACCACGCGACGCGGCGCGCGGTTCTTGGTCACGCTCTATAGCACGGACGACGGCCGGCCGCTGGCCGTGCTGGAAGCCAGTCTGCTTGGCGCGATTCGCACCGGCGCTGCCAGCGGTATTGCTACCAAGTATCTTGCTAGCTCAGACGCATCCGTGTTGGGCGTGCTCGGCACCGGCCGGCAGGCGCCGACGCAGATACAGGCGGTCTGCGCGGTGCGGCCGATAGAACGGGTACTCGTGTACAGCCGGAACGCGGAAAAGCGAGAGGCTTTTGCCCAAGAGATGGCGGCGTCTTTGGGGATCGCGGTTGAGGCAGCGGACAGCGCGCAAGAGGCGGTAGCGTCTGCGGATGTAGTGGCAGCGATTACGGACAGCAAGCGGCCGGTGCTGGCGGGCGCGTGGCTCAAGCCCGGCGCCCACGTGAACGCCGCCGGCAACAACATGCTCGCGGAGCAGGAACTAGACGTCGAGGTCTTCCGCCGCGCCTGGCTCATCACCACCGACTCGCTGGAGGGCGCAAAGCTCGAATGCGGCGACCTGCTGGCGGCGGTGGAGCCGGGCAGCGTGCAGTGGGAGGACGTGGTCGAGATCGGCCAGGTGGTGGCAGGCAGGCATCCGGTCGACCGCCCCGCCGACGCGATTACGGTCTATGAATCCCAAGGTATCGCCGCGGAAGACCTCTACGCCGCCGTGCACGTGCTCCGCAAAGCCGAGGCGGAGGGGATTGGCACGGAACTGCCGTTCTAGCGCGGCATGTTCGCATATGTATTGGGCACGCAGCCAATTGCATACTACACGCGCCAAGCATTCGGAGCGGTACTATCCGCTAGAGTCCCAAGTCTTCCGAGATGCCTTGCAGGGCGACCAGGTTAATGGCGGCAAAATCCGGCAGCGTGAAGCCAATGCCGCTGCAGGTCTCGATCTCCTCGCGCTTGGCGGAGGCGGCGAAGGCCTTTTCCTTGTACTTGCGCATCACGAATTTCGGCGTTACTGAGGCCAGCTTCTTATCTGGGCGCACCAGGGCGCACGCGATGATGAGGCCGGAGAGGTTGTCGCAGGCGTAGAGTGCCTTATCCATCAGGCTTTCGCGGGGCACGCCGTGCTCGTCGCTGTGGGCGCGGACGGCGTGGATCACGCGGGGGTCGCAGTTGCGCTCTTCCAGCAGCTTCGCCATGAGCAGTGTGTGCTGGGCCGGGTCTTTTTCCGTGGCTTCATAATCGGCGTCGTGCATCAGGCCCGCCAGCCCCCACAGGTCTTCATCCTGAGTCTTTTAC
>VXOZ01000425.1:0-2563 GCA_009839775.1 Chloroflexota bacterium
TGGAAGCCGCCTGCCGCCGTTGTGACGAGTCTATCTACCCACTGGGTGAAAAAGACAACCTACAGGTGGAGTAGTCATCCTAGCGCTTCTTGGTATGCAGATGCTTTTCCTTCAGGATCACCTTCTCCGCCGTGCCGCCCATGATGGCCTCGCGCTGCTCGTCGCTCATGGGGAAGTTGCGCAGGAATTCCACCTGCGGCAGCGGCTGCCAGGGGTGGAGATAGTCGGTGCCGAGCATGAGCTTCTGCCAGTTGCGCTGGATGAAGCCCTCCGTAAAGTCGAGATCGCGGGAGATAGCGTTGTAGCCGGAGCCAGCCGACAAATCGCCGTACATGTTGGGGTACTCTTGCAAGAGGCGTTCCGTGCTGCCGCCGGGCGTGACCTTGCCCGGAGGGTAGCCGATATTGCTGGCCCGCTTGAAGTCGGCGGAAATTTCCGCCCACCACGCCGGGCCGTGGCCCATGAAGATCGTATTGGGGCACTCCTTGAGCACGCGCTCCATGCCCGGCTGCCCGTCCTCGTCGGTGCAGAGGTTGAGGTCCAGGTGCAGCATCACCGGCAGGTCGAACTCGCCGGCCAGGGAAAAGAGCTCAATGCTGCGGGGATCGTCAATTGGCAGGCCGTTCTTGTGCTCGCCAAAGCCCATGATGCCCTTTGCGAGCATTCTTTCCAGCAACATGCGTTTGTTGACGGAGCTGCGCGGATCGATGACGCCAAACGGGATGAACCGCTCCGGGTACCGCCGCCAGTCCTCCAAGGCCTCCGCCGTCAGGAAGTATTCCGGGAAAGACTCCGGACTCTCCAACGGCAGGAGCACGGACATATCCACGCCCATCTTGTCCATGCGGTTTACCATCTGGTGTGCCGACATGGTGATGGCGTTGCCCATACTCCACCGCCCACGACACGTGTGCGTGTGGACATCGATAACCATAATGTGTCTTCACCTCCGCTGGGTTCGTATGTATATTCTCTGCCTCTGCGGTAGATAGCGTTGTTAGGAGTATACCCCATCCACCGGTTTCGCTTTGGCGTGCGGCGTATGCGCTACGTTTGCGTACCAGGTAGAGTCATTCCTGTAATTGTCGACTACTTCCGGTTTCTTTTCTTATTGAGCATCCGCAGGTATCATAGTAAACGCATGTACACGTACCGGAGAGGAGAGCGCCCGTGAGAGAAGGCTTGCACGCCGCGTTTACGGCCGTAGACATTACACCCGACCAGGAGCGAGCGTCGTCCAACGGCAAGAAGAAAGACCGCAGCTATCCCGTCTACGATCCGCTCAAGGCGCGGATTCTGTTGCTGCAGGATGGGGAGCAGACCGCCGCCATCGTGGCGGTGGACGGCTTTGAGCTTGGCATTGGTTTCGATGAGAAAGTGGCCGCAGCCTTGCAAGCGCGCGGCATGGCGCCGTTTCCCACGCTCTTTTGCCCGTCGCATATTGGCTCCACGCCCATCTCCAACTACGGCGCGTACATCATGATCTTTGCCCAGGACCTCATTATCGAGAACTATGAGGATGAGATCAGCGCGCGCATCGCCGACGGCATCCAGGAGGCTCTTGAGACGCTCGTGCCGGTACGGATGGCGTCGCGTGGCGGTCACGCGCCCGACGTGTGCTACAACCGCCGCTTTATCAAGCCCGACGGTACGGTGCACATGGTCTTCAACCGGCAAGAAGCGCCGCCCGATCCCACATGGGTCGAGCAAGGGAAAGACGACGAGGTGAGCGTGCTCCGATTCGATTCGCTGGACGGTGAGGCCATCGGCGCGTTCATCAACTTCGGTTGCCACGCCCTCTGCTCCACCGATAAGTATGGCGGCATCTCCGCCGACTATCCCCGCTACGTGGCGGACGTCTTTGGCGAGGTGGCGGGCTTGCCCATCGTCTTTGCTCAAGGCGGACTGGGCGACGTGGTGCCCATTGAGCGTGATGGCCTAGCGGCGCGCCGGGTCGGTCGATCTGTTGGCGCGCAGGCGCTCTATGTCTTTGAGCAAATCAAGCCCGACACTACGCCGACCATGGAGACGCACGTGCGCGAAGTCGAGATTCCAGCGCGCAGGATTCCCGAGGAACCTGAGGAACTGCGCTTCAACTTCACGCGCATGCATGATCGCTATCACCGCTTTCTCTACGAGTGGTACGAGCAGAATCCCACCATCCACTATCCGATAAAGGTCGTCACGCTGGGTGATACGGCACTTATCCACATGCCCGGCGAGTTGTTTCATGATACGGCTTTGGCCATCAAGGAGACTTCACCCTTCCGGCACACGGTCGTCATCAGCCGGCCGACGCGTGAGGTGGCGTACGTGCCTACGCCGGAAGCCTTCGACCAAGGCGGCATGGAACCCAACCTCGCGGCTATCGCGCCCTCCAGCGAACCCCTGATCCGGCAAGCCGCAATAGATCTGCTGGCCGGCCTGCGCGAGGCGGTAGCGGTCTGAGGCCACCCACAATCTTCTTGCACCAGGGCACTTGCTCAACCTGCAGGATCACAAGATTGACACCCTCTCCCAGTGGGAGAGGCTCGCGGTGAGGCTGAATCACGGTATCGCGCGG
>VXOZ01000425.1:2573-7031 GCA_009839775.1 Chloroflexota bacterium
ATTTCCAACACAAAATATTGATGAACATGGGATTTTTACCAAAGCTAATAAACACACATTTAACCCCCACGCCCGGTGCCTGTTGGTCGGGGTGAGGGTGAATCTCGGTATCGCGGCGCTCCTGGGAAAAAGAGGAAATCACTGTAGCCTATAACTACCGTAGAATTGGGCGGTTACCTTACTACCCCGCGTAAACTTTCGGTGTTGGAAAGAATACCACCCCCGTCACTCCCTACATATAAACCGCAAGGCCGTAATGATTCCCGCGACGCTTGAGCTGGAACCAAATACGGGAGCGGAAATTGAGGCCAGGCGCGGAGAAGATGGACTCCCGCTTGCGCGGGAGTGACGAGCACAAGGAGCATAACTGCATGGGAAATCTGGCGCTGACCGGTGGCCCACCCGCAATTGCTGAACCATTGGGCAAGTCCTGGCCGATTTTTGGCGACCAGGAACGAGCATTGCTGCATGGCGTGCTGGAGAGCGGCATCTGGTGGCGGGGCGGCTACCAGAACCAGGACGACTCTCAGGTGGGACGCTTCGAGCGCGACTTTGCCGGATTTCAGGACGCTAAATACGGCATCGCCGTTGCCAACGGCACCGTGGCGCTGGAGGCCGCGCTGCGGGCCGTCGGCGTGGAGGCGGGAGACGAGGTAATCGTCCCTGCCGTGACGTTTGTGGCAACCGCTTCCGCCGTCTTGCAGGCCAATGCCATACCCATTTTCGTTGACTGCGATCCGCGCAACTACACTATCGATCCGCAGGCCGTTGAAGCCGCCATTACGCCCAAGACGCGGGCCGTCATGCCCGTGGACTACGGCGGCATGCCGTGCGACATGGACGCGCTGCAGGCCATCGCCACCAAACACGACATCGCCATCGTTTCCGACTGCGCCCACTCCCACGGCTCGCAGTGGAAAGGCGTCGTCACCGGCGCGATCGGCGATTGTGGGGGATTCAGCTTTCAGATTGTCAAGACACTCACCACCGGCGAGGGCGGTATGGTGCTGACAAACAAAGAGGAGGTCGCGCAGCACGCCTCCTCCTTCCACAACATCGGGCGCTATCCGGGCCGCCCCTTCTACGAGCACCACATTCCGAGTACGAACTTGCGCATGACCGAGTGGCAAGGCGCCGTCGGCAACGCGCAACTCGCGCGCCTGGAGGCGCAGACGGCTACCCGCGAGCGCAATGTCACGTACTTATCGGAGCAACTCGCGCAGATTGACGGCTTCGCGCCTATCTACCGCGATCCCCGCGTGACCCGCTGGGGCTTTTATTTCTGGCACTTCAAGTACCATAGCGCGCAGTTCGGTGACATCGCGCGCGACACGGTGATGGCGGCCCTGAATGCCGAGGGGCTGCGCGTCCATACCGGCCACACCCAACCGGTCTACCGCAATCCGATCTTCCAAGAGATGAACTTCGGCCGCACGGGGCATCCCTTCACCTGTTCCTTCTACGGCAAGGAGGTTGACTACCGTAAGGTCTACTTGCCGGAAACGGAACGCATCTACGCCCAAGAAGCCCTGTGCCTGCCACACGCCACGTTCCTGGGGCCGCGGAGCGACATGGACCGCATCCTCGACGTTCTGCACAAGTTAGCAAGCAATCAGGACGAACTCCGCGCCTGGGAACGCGAGAAGCAGACCGATGCCGCATCCGCCTAGATCACTTGCGACAATTCTATAGGGTCGGGTATCGCAATACCGACCCCTTGCGGAGTACGACACATATCAAAGCGTCTTGTTAGACAGACCAACTGAACATATCTACCGTCAGTGAAATCCCTGCGTTTGTCACTCCGAACGAAGTGAGGGATCTAGAATCCTCCTTACTAGACAGTGAGGTAGTAGATTGGGAACCCTAGATTTCTCGCTCCGCTCGAAATGACAGTGGGTCTCGTTTTTTCTTGACAATGACAGAGTGAAGTTTACCCGATCGCTTAATCGGCGGCTGTAGCGACATCCGTACCGATTGCGCTACTATGCCAAGCGCTGAACTGCGTCTCTAGCGCCTGAGGCGTTTGCGCGCCGACGGTCTTCATGCCAAGGAGTATTGAATTTATGGCTTCACAGCCGTTAGCCATCGACATCGAAACGACGGGGCAGCCGTGGGACGGCTTCGTGCCCGAGATTCAGGAGTACCTGCTCAGCCGCGCGCGGGACGACGAAGAGCGCGCGGCGTTTCCGGGCCAGTTGGCGCTTTATCCGGGCGCCGCGAAGATTGTCGCCATCGGCATGTGGCGGCCCGGCGAACAGAGCGGCGGCGTGCTGGTTAACAACAGCGCCGGCGCGCGGGAGTGGCAGGAATTCCACGACGGCGCCAATGTCTTCCATGGCAGTGAGGAAGAGATACTCGAACAGTTTTGGCAACTCGTCCCGCAGTTCGGCACGATTGTCACCTACAACGGACGCGGCTTTGACTGCCCCATTCTCATGCTGCGCTCTGCCGTCAACGGTGTCCGCCCCACCCGCAATCTCATGCCCTACCGCTATAGCTTTCAGCAGCACTGCGACCTGATGGAAGTGCTGAGCTTCCACCGCGCCATCGCGCCGTACAGCTTCCAGTTCTGGTGCCATCAGTTCGGCATCGACGACCCGAAGGAAGGTCTTACCGGCAGTTCGGTCCCCAAGGCCTTTGCCGACGGCAGATATGACGACATTGCCAGCTACTGCCTCAAAGACGCCCGCGCCACGGCGGAGTTGTATGAACGCCTGCTGCCGCTGATTGAGAGCATGGAGCCAAAACCCCGAGGCTAGTGCCAGCATAAACATTCTCACCAAGTGGACAATCGAACAGCCCTTCTTATTAGGTGATATGCTTTACCCAAGTACACCAAGAGGAAGAATGGGAAAAAGAAAAAACCACTTTTCTAAAGCTGTATGACTGATTCACTTCTATCTGAACCAGACCAAGAAGAAGCATTGTCGCGCGTCTATGCGCAGGCGGTCGCAGCAAGGGCCGGATATACAACTAGCCTGCCCGACTTTGATCGAGACAGTGTTGATTTGCAGATAAAGGCTGGCGGCAGAATGCGCCCTGCGATCGACTTACAATTGAAAGCAACTATCAATCTTGGCGAGCCAATGGATGACCATTTTCGCTTCCCACTGAAGAGCCGAAACTATGATCTGCTACGCATTGAAACTCAAACTCCGAGATTGCTCGTAGTTCTTGACTTACCGCGTGATAAGTGCGCATGGATGTCTATCACTGAGAACGAACTGATCCTAAGGCGCCGAGCCTACTGGGTAAATCTGAAGGGGCTGCCTGAGACAATTAACCAAACTTCTGTCACCATTTCAATTCCAATGGACAATCTGTTCACCGTCGAGAGTCTACAGGATTTGATGGAGCAATCCAGGACAGGGGGAATTCAATGAGTACCACCATAGTAGACAGGGATGCTCTATTTGCAGTTTCACCGGCAGCATTGTCAGCCTACGCCCGAAGCGCAGGTTGGCTCAAAGTCGAGTCTTTTGGTGATCACTCTGATGTATATGATGCCGATGGCTTGCCAGAAATCATCCTGCCTCGCACGCAGAATCTTGGCGATTACGCCAATGTAACATCCCATCTCATTAGGACATTTGCCAAAGTGGCTGAGATGGATGAGATTTCCCTTTACCGCGTACTGGTTACTGCTGACCGCGATGTGATTAGAGTGCACGCCGCCAGTGACCATGATGGCAGTGTGACGGTGAACGAAGGAATGAACCTCGTGAGGGGAGCGCACGACATGTTGCTGGCTGCTGCGTGTTCGCTACATAACCCACGACCGATCTATCGCGCTGGTGCAAATAAAGAAGCAACTGAATACATGAGTCGAGTTCGACTTGGGCAGACAGAGCAAGGGAGCTTCATTGTTACGCTACTAAGTCCGGTTGTCCCGCCACCTACCCAGCCGCCCCTCTTCCGTGACCCAGACCTTGATGACGCCCCACTTGAGCGGCGTGTAACGAGACGATTAGCCGAAGCTCTCATTGCCACTCGTAAAGCAACTGAAAAAACAGTTGGTGGAGACACTGACGCGTTTGCCGATGCCGTGGATCACGGAGCTAGCGCCAACTTGTGTGAGGCGCTTGCTCAGCTCGTTGAACCGTTCCCATCTTTGGATGTAAGTCTGATTTGGTCTCGTACGCTGCCACAGAAGACAGCACAGGAGGCGGTCCGCTTCAATCAAGACGATGCCCCAATATTGAGCGAAGCTGCCCGGTCATATCGAAATCGCGCGCCAATTTTTGATGGACGCGTATGTGGATTTGTACAAAGACTGACGCGCGACGTGAGCGAGATAGATGGATCAATTACGCTCCGTGTTTCCATTGATGAGAAAACTGAATCGGTAGCTGCCATCCTCAATCAGGATGACTATGATTTAGCTATTCAGGCTCACCAGCAAAAAAAAGAAGTAGTTGCTGAAGGTGACCTCGAACGGGTTGGTCAAAGGTGGCA
>VXOZ01000004.1:0-5467 GCA_009839775.1 Chloroflexota bacterium
AACTCACCGTCCGCGGAAAGCTTCTGAATGCGATGATTGCCGGTATCAGCCACGTAGATATTGCCCGCAGTGTCAACTGCCACCCCACTGGGCGAGCGAAACTGCCCCGGCTTTGCGCCTTGCTCGCCCCACTGCGCCAGCGCTCCGCCCTCTGAGGAGAGCTTCTGAATTCTGTGATTGAGCGTATCGGCAACGAAGATTTGACCACTTTCATCAATCGTCAAGCCGTGAGGCGAACGATACTCGCCCTCTCGTTGTCCAGTTGTCCCCCATTGGGAAACCGAATCTCCCGCGGGCGAGAGTTTCTGTAGACGATTGTTGAGTGTATCGGCAACGTACATGTTGCCCTGCGGATCAAGCGCTATGGCATGTGGGGAACTATACTGCCCGGGTCTTGAGCCAAGCTCCCCCCATATCGCCAAGCTGCGGCGCCGCTGACTCGATTGCACGCGGCGACCAAGCCGCACAGCCCATACCAGCGCGAAGACAAGAACGAGAAAACTGAGCGGCAGTAGCGGCAAGGCCCTGAGCAGCAAGGGGAAATCGTACAGCCCGTGCAGCACTACCGGCACTACCCAGGCCAGGAGCATATGTCGACTCCAACGGGTAGGGGAAAACGCATTCTGCGCGATGTAATAGCCCATGATCGCGCCCAGAGCGCAGTGAATCGGGACTGAGGTGAGCGCCCGCGAGAACGCTCCAATTACGTCCCCTTCGCTGACATAGGCGATACATTCCAGCGTAGCGAGACCCAGCGAAGCGACAACACCGTACACGACGCCGTCAAACGGCTCAGCCAATCGCTTGTGCTGGCACGAGAAGTTGGAGAGCACCAAATACTTGAACGACTCTTGGAGAATCGCCGATGTGAGAAACGCCTGAACCAGGACGGGCAGCAGCGGGCTTTGGGCTGCGCTGTCCACTATCGACAATACAATTGAAAGAGGGAAGAAAAGGACAATGACCGGAAGGGTGATGAGCGCCCCCAGGCCAAAGGTTGCCCAGAGAGTCGTGCGTGGTTGTGGAAAACTCTCACGGGTATGCAAGAACCACATGAGAATGAGTCCCGGCACGACCGCAGACGAGAACATCAATAGTGGTTGCAACGTAGCCTCCCCGGTAGAGTTGGGCTAATCGGCGAGATCACTTCACTTGAGGAAGTTCTCTCACAAGGATCTTCTCTCATACTTCTCGCTGCCCTCGTAGCTGTTTTGAAGCCAAATCGAGTTTGCCAAGACTCACCAAAACTCAACCCTACTGTACTACAGTCGCCGTCACTATCCGAAACCACATTGGCTCGAAAGGCCGCCTCACTGGCATCTCCAAGCAAGAATTGTGCCGTTCTTGCGGGGCCTGAAGGCGTTCGGCAAGCCGCCACACGCACCAATGACCGGGGTTGATCGGATTTCACCCAGTCGCAGTCAAGGAGTAGCTCTCGGTGCGGCTACGGCGTGTATTCTATCCAGACGGGACTAGACCACGCGCGCGGCCCCCAGGCAGGCGCGACGTTGGAGAGGTGGGTACGCCACGCCATGGACTGTTCAACCCAAAGATAGTAGAAATGAGTTCCCGGCTCTGCATCCACGTCAATATGCTGACCGGAGGCCAGTTCGCTTGTGACTTGCCACGTTTCAATCACCTGTCCATCGCGCAGCAGCATAATCTTTGCCGGTGTCTCCGTAAGCTGTGCCTTCCAGTGGATGTCCGGCGGAGCGTGCGTTTGGCCAGCGCCACCCATGAAGACATCGGAGACCCACAGTTGCACGGCAATGCGGGAGCCATCGGTGGCAAAGCACCGGTGCTGCTGTAACGCCTCTGCAATGGCCGTACGCGTCAGCGACTCGGCGTAAATGCCGGTCAATCCCCCGCCGGTCCCCGCAGTGCGGCGATGGCCGTCGCTGCAACCGATGAAGCCGAGCCGTCGGCCGCTCCTCAACACGTGATGTATCTTGTCCAAATACGCCGGATCAAGCATGTGCACGCGCCAACCGGAGCAGACCTCCATGTTCGTTTCAGTCCATGAATCCGACAAGAACTCCCAGTGCTCGTGGTGCGGGTGCAAGATCGCGCCATGTTCCTCGGCATGCGCGGCCAGCGCCGCGAGGGGCTCACCCTCTACTTCCGTGTAACGCAAGAGCGGCAATTCGCTCTTGCCGGCGATCACCGTGCGGTGGTTTGACGTTCTACCCCCGTCTGTGCGCTTCATCTGCGACCATTCGAATGCCGGCAGCAGGACGAAATCATCCAAGTGCCGGAAGTGGCGCACAAAATGATAATCCAAGTCGTATTCCGATGCCGTCAGGCTGAGGAGGTGCTTGTCGTTATCGGAAAAAGCCACACAGTCCAAGTGGGCTTTGTCGCGCGCGTAGGCGATGAGTTCGTCAACGTACCCCTCGGCATCGGCGGAATGCGTGGTATGCACGTGCAAGTCCGCCCAATAGAGATTGAGTTCCGCCCCCCGCGCTGACGCCGCCTGCGACCTCTCGGCCCAATCTCGGACTTGCACGCTGGGCCGCGGCTCGAGGCGGGGCTCGGACACGCTGACGGGTTTCCAGCCATACCACGCGCCCTCATCGCGGAAAGCGGGGGCGTCGGCTAAGGAATAGGTAGCTAAACAGACATCCTCGACCGAGATTTCAGGCGCAACGCGCGCCGTCACCAAGAGTTCGTTGCGTTGATCGATGGCTGTGCCTGATACCGGCGTATAGTAGCGCGGACCTTCGGCGATGGTACGGGTCTCTTGGACTACCGGCTGCCCTTGACCGCCTGCATTGTCGAGGTAACGCCCACAGAGCACACCGAGGGTGGTGGTAGTGCTGCCATTAGGCAACTTCTTCCGTTCCCACAGCAGCCAGACGCCGCCATCGGGACCGGAAACCACCAGCGGCTTGCGCCGCCTGCCAAGATAGCCCCATACACCCAAGCCCTGCCACTCCAGCATGCCCCAGGCCAGGACGCCCAGGTCCGGCGAACCGCCAGCATCGTGCACGAGTTGCCATTGACCGTCTACCCGCCGCGCTACTCTCGCCACGGGCCACTGGTCGAGCACGTTCGCGTCACTCACGACTTCCTGCCGGCAGAGCCAGGCAACCCAGGGATCGCCCTCAGAATCCAATGTAAGCGAGGGAACCAGTTGCCAGGCTTCATCAGTGACCATAGCGGTTTCGGCGGGGCGGTCACTGATCACTTCCCGCTGGACAACCGTTCCACTCCGGTCAACAAAAGCGCCCTGAATGCCAAATGTGCCGCCTGCGTACGCATCCCATGCGACCCAGCAGCCATCGCTCGCTACGGCCACTTCCGGCCGCTGTACCCAGCCCGGCGCACTTGCTACGTCCACCGGCGCCGACCAACCGCTGCCATCATTTTCCGCAAGCCGGATGACGTAGGCGCCTGGCGTCGCCGCCTCGCACCAAACCACCGCCATGCGTCCGTGAGCAGAGTCGGCGTGGAGGGATACCACAAAGCCCCGGCTGCCCAGCCGCCGCGGCGTATCCCAGCCGGAAATGGAACGGGTAGATCCGACCACCGTATACGCCTGATAAGAGACCTGAGAGATCCAAACACATATCGGCATATCGCGCGCCAACCCCATGTGCGGTGAGTGGCGCTCACCTCCCACGGGCGTGATCGTTTCAAGGGGTGAGAGCGCATTGCCGATGAGTGCCCGGGCATAGATGCGTTCTTCGTTCCGCTGGTAGCCCTGCCAGGCCGCCCACACCGCGTCGCCACTGCGCACGGCATGGGGCGTATGGCACTCGATGCCGTCCAGTTCCGTCGAAAGTACTGCTTGCGCAATGGGAATGGTCATCGTGAAGAAATACCTCTCAGTTCCCTATGCCGTAACGACATGGTCGGTCTTTGCCTATTCCCTAAGAGTATCCCGACTGTGGCTTGGTCGCGTCAACCTCGATGAATATTTCAATATATAGCAATAGAAGCATTGGTCTAGAATACGCGGCCACCTTCACGAGAATAGCCTGCTTTCTGAGCCGGCTGCTTCAGAGAATTGCTTCTATACAAGGCAGCGTATCTGCTGCTCGCGCGGCTCCTAGACCTAGCCGAGATCCTTCAGAATCTCGTGGGCGGCGTTATGGCCGGGCACACCGCTGATTTCGCCGCCGGGGTGCTGTCCCGCGCCGCAGAGGTAGAGCCCCGGCAAAGGGGCGCGGTACTGGGAAATCTCCGGCAACGGCCTGTTCCATACGAGATGTTCGCCGGTATGCTGGACGTGCCAGATGCAGCCGTCCGTCAAGCCGTTCTCGCGTTCCAGGTCGAGCGGCGTGCGCAGCTTGTAGTCCCGGATAGATCTGCGGAAGTTCGGCGCATAGTCCGTGATCTGGTCAATGAGGCCCTCCGCCACCTGTTCGCGCACGTCATCCCACGTTGTGCCCTGCAGTTTGGCCGGCGCCGGATAGATCCAAATTGAAGCGGTATGGTACCCCGGCTGGGTCAGGCTGTCGTCCACCGCCGATGGAATCGAGTAGCTGATCAACGGCCTCCGCGGCGGGCGTCCGGCCTCCAAGTCATCGTAATTGGCGGACATCTCCGCGCGATCGAGGCTAATGACGACGGCGCCCTTGCTGGGCAGTTCGGGATCGCCGTCCCATGCGCTCCACTGCGGCAACTCGGAAATGACCGCCAAGAACTTGTAGCAACTGACGTCGGTGATCATACCCTGGATGCGTTTGCGAAAACCGCTATCCAAGTGCTCCGAGGGCATGAGGCGCAAGAACGTGCCTTTGGGGTCGAGGTTCGAGGCCACCACCCGGCTACGCACCTCATCACCGCTGCCCAGCCGAATACCGACGACCTCCCCCTTTTCAACCAAGAACTCCTCGACCTCATGGTCGGTGTGAATGGTCACGCCCGCCTCTTCCGCGGACTCCCGAAACAAGCGGCTGATCACACCCACCCCGCCGCGCACGTAGCCGTTCGGCGGCTTGATGCCCGTCTCCTCGTCAACCGCGTTCAAAGAAGCGTATGCGAATTGAAAAGCGAAAGGGTTTCTGCCAATTGCGCCCGCTTCATAGGCCAAGCGGTCCTTGAGTTTGCCATCCGGCAGCAACTCGTCCTGTAGGTCGTAAATCCGTGTCGTCAATGCTTTCTCAAGCACGTCGGCCGCGGGAGTACCGGCAATCTTGGCGCGCACTTCATCGAGCGAGGGCGGCGGTTGCAGCCGGTAGGGCGAAATCGCCCGTTGCAACGTGTTTTTGAACTCCCCGTAACGGCGCTGTCCTTCTTGCTCTGCTTGCGTCAGGTGAAGGGCGTTATTACGGGACGAGTCATGCGTCTTCGGCCCAAAATACGTCCCATCGGGCATTAGCTGAATACCCTGGCGCGGGATGACTTCCATCCCACGCTCGAGCAATTGAAATTCACGATAGATATTCGGTTGAATGCCGTGGACCATGTTGGAGCAGGTAGAAAATATCAACCACCGCCACAGTTCTTCACTGATCGCAGC
>VXOZ01000004.1:5477-6956 GCA_009839775.1 Chloroflexota bacterium
CTTCAGCCCAGCCCATGCCAAGTACGTCGCCGCCACCAAGCCGTTGTGGCCGCCGCCGACAACCGCTACGTCAATGTCATTTGCCACTAAACGCTCCCCCAGTAATTGGATTCGTCCCGCGCTGCCGCAATCAATCGCCTTGGCCAATTCAAACGTGCGACCAATCTTGGTACTTTGTGCGCCACGTGTTAGGTCACTTGCTTAACTGCCATTCCGGGCGAAGCGAGGAAACGAGAGACTCTCGTCGCGTGTCCCTTCCTCGCTTCGCCCAGTGGAAGGACCTTTGAAACCATTTACTAACGCACGGGCCGCCTATGAGCGGTCACGTGCTAAGAGTCTATATTCCAAGCTCTTTGCGCCATTCTTCGGCGATTATGTTCATCTGCTCTTCAGCCGTGGCGAGGGCTTCCTGAATGCCGACCTCGCCGTTCCAGATTGAGCCGACCCATCCGCCCGTGAGCACCTGCTGGCGCATCTGATCGGAGCCGGGTACACCAAAGCCCAGGGTCGAGGTGCGATGCTGCATGTTCTCCGACATGTGGAGAACAAACGGGTCGTTCTCATGGAACTCCTCGGACAGCGTGGCCGACTTGCGCACCGGCACGCGGTCGAAGGTCTTGGTGAACGCCAGCGTATTCTCAGGCCGCGCCAAGAACTCGAGCAACGCAAAGGACTCTTCTGCCACTTCCGTCCAGCCGGAGACCATGTGGATCCAAGCGCCACCCAAGCTTACTTGACGCGCTGCGTTAGGGGGCAAGGGGAATCCTGTGTACCCAAACTCATAGTCTGGATCAATCGGTATGATCTGCTGCTTGCGCTCCGCGTACGTCATATAGATGCTGGCGCACTTCGCGTTGACGAGCGCTGCACCCCGATCCCTGCCGGAGGGCCGTGCTGATTCTTGGAATTCCTTGATGGCGGCAAATCCATCCTGCAAGTCCCACAACCGTTTGACAAAGGTAAAGGCCTCAATTCCTTCAGGCGTATTGAAGGTCATTTTGGTGCGGTCATCGTTGGTGCGGCTGCCGCCAAGCTGCAAGAGTGGGAGCATGAAGAGCCACGTACCGTTTGAGCCCCAGTCAGGCGGAAAACCGGCGACGGTGAGCTTGCCGGCGGCGTCCTTTTGCGTCGTCTTTTGAATAGCCTCCTCAAATTCGTCCCAGGTCTGCGGCCCGACTGCCGGGTCCAGACCGCCATTGAGGTAAAGGTCGATGTTCATGTAGAGAACACGCATATCAGGTCCGTAGGGCATGCCGAACACACGGCCGTCGCGCCACACCACAGGCTCCATCAGGCCTTCCCACACGTCGTTCATATCCAGGCCCGTCGCCTTGATGTAGTCGTTCAGGTGCAATACCGTGCCCTGCAAGCCGCGGTCAATAGGCGTGCCTTCCCCGCCGGTCACTACGTCGTACGGGATATTAGCGGCGGCGGCGGCGGCGAATGCCTCGTTGCGATTGCCTGTATAGGGTTCGATGA
>VXOZ01000167.1 GCA_009839775.1 Chloroflexota bacterium
GTCGGGAGGGTCTGATGTGTATTAGAGACTTCTCCGCGTCAATGCCACGCGCATGGCGGAGGCCGCTCAGGGCGGCTTTACTACGGCGACGGATCTTGCCGATTATCTGGTGCGGAAGGGCTTGCCGTTTCGTGAAGCGCACGCGGTGGTCGGCAGCGTCGTGCGCGTCTGCCTTGATCGCGGCTGCGGCTTGGCGGACCTATCGCTCGCGGAGTACCAGGAGGTCTGCGACCGCATCGGCGCCGACGTGTTTGACGCCATAACTGTGGAGGGGTCTCTCGCGGCGCGCGACATACCTGGCGGCACCGCGCCCACGCAGGTCAGGGCCGCTATCGCCGCGGCCCGGGCGCGGCTGGAGCAAGACCGGTCTGCTCTTGCCTGAGCCCATTTGTCCTCTATCCAATTCCAAATCGCACACAGAACTGGCTTGGCTAGCACTGTGCCTAAATCGTCTTCAGTCGTCGTCCATATAGTTAAGCCACATTAATCGACATTTGACCTACTTAACTAGACATGCTATCCTCACTTTGTGAAAATGTTCACATGAAGTGAATACGTGTTAATTATGGGCCAGAGCTACTTGCCTCCAATTGCCCTGTGCTGGCGTTGGCTAATGGTCAAGAAGGTCTAGCCATTGTCCCTGTTCGGCGAGGCAAGGACCATAAAGAAACAGTGCACAGGATGGAATAGGTCGCAGATTATGGAAAGTCATTGGTAAATTGATCCAGACGACGAAAGTGTACAGCCAGTTTCGCAATTATGTAGCACTAACCAAGCCAAAGATCATCTTATTGCTTCTACTAACAGCGCTTGGCGGTATGTTTCTCGCAAGCAATGGCGTACCGGAATGGACATTGATTCTCGTAGTGCTCGGTGGCGGCGCGCTAGGTTCCGGGGGCGCTAATGCCCTGAACCACTATATGGACAGAGACATCGACGAAAAGATGGTGCGCACAAGAAAACGCCCGGTAGCCAGAGGTGCAATCAGACCTCTGAACGCGCTCGTTTTTGGTGTCGCGCTTAATATCTGCGCATTTGCGATTCTTTACACCTACGCCAATCTTCTGAGCGCATTGTTAACGCTGGGCGCGACGCTCTTCTATGTTTTCATATATACCATGCTTCTCAAGCGTTTCACCCCGCAGAACATCGTCATCGGTGGCGCAGCCGGGGCTATTCCGCCTTTGGTGGGCTGGGCGGCCGTTACCGGCAGTCTTGGCCTGCCGGCCATCTACCTCTTTGCCGTCATCTTCCTATGGACGCCGCCGCACTTCTGGGCGTTGGCGCTCATGCTCAAAGATGACTACGCGAGTGCAAGTGTACCAATGCTGCCCGTGGTCGCCGGTGTCGAAAAGACGAAGAGGCATATCTTCTTCTACACACTGATCGTTGTTGCAGCGACGGTCATGTTCTTTACTACAGAAGCACTAAGTGCGGTCTATTTGGCTCTTGCCGTAGCGCTCGGCGCTGGGTTCATCTACTACGCCTGGCAGCTTTGGAAGGGGCCGGGCATTGAGAAGGCCAAGCCTATGTACCTCTACTCTTTGGCCTACCTGGCGCTCCTGTTTCTCGTTATCATGTTTGATAGCGTGCTGCCAGTGTAAGCCCAGGCGCGCGCATTCTTCTACGTCCAATGGGCGGGCAGGGATCCCTTAAGTAATACTTTGCTTGGTGCTAAATCTTGGGCCTTCTTTACAACGGAATCAGTCTCTGCCTAAAGCTGTGTCCTCGGTGCATGTGCCCGCCTGGGAAGAAGGGGCCATCCCCTTCGCAATGCATGGCGACGACAAAATCGCAGTACGCTTGCCGGACTGACTCTGCCCGTAGATTGGTTACTTCGCGCCCTAAATCCTTGGCTCGCATCTTCGACAACCGGTGTGTACTATGCTTCATACCTTTGACGCTTCTTGGCGAGTCGTTGACCGCCCGCGCCGCGCGTTGGTACACTGGAATCGTCAACCTTCCGCGGTAGCTCAATGGTAGAGCAGGCGGCTGTTAACCGTCTGGTTCGAGGTTCGAGTCCTCGCCGCGGAGCCACTTTTTAAAGGGGTTGTGGGTGTCAACCTCAGGAGACAGTTCCGCAGAGGACCCGTTCGGCCTGAGCCTACCTGTCCTGAGCACTTCGACAGGCTCAGCACGGGCTTGTCGAAGGGTCGCAGGCCGAAGGGATTCATGAACGGAGCGGATTAAGCGAGTTCATTATTTGGGACCGCAGAGTGGTACTGATCCGCAAACAGCAGCCAGCCGACATACCCCAGATTCGAGAGGTCAACACACAGGCCTTCGGCCAGCTCGAAGAGGCCGATCTCGTAGATAAATTGAGAGAACGGTGTCAGGAGATTCTGGAACTGGTGGCGGTCCGTGGCGATGAGGTCGTCGGGCATATCCTGTTCAGTCCAGCCACCATCGCGTGCCGGGGACGAACGGTAACCGGCGCAGCCTTGGGCCCTATGGCCGTGTCGCCCAGACATCAGAGGCAGGGGATCGGCACTGAGTTGGTCGAGAGCGGAGTCTCAATCCTGCGGGAAAAAGGCTGTCTGTTCCTGGTCGTCCTCGGGCATCCGGCATTCTATCCGCGATTTGGGTTCAGGCCGGCGAGCCAATTTGGCGTCCACTGCGACTGGGACGTTCCCGCTGCGGTTTTCATGCTGATGGTTCTCGCTGCTGAAGAGATGCAGGGGGTAAAAGGCAGGGTCACGTACAGGCCGGAATTCTCACAGGTCTGACAAGCTGCGGTTTTCCAAGTGATTACGCCCTTCCTCCATGCTCCTCGGTTCTCCGGTTCGAGAATGCAACTCAAGGTGCCCCGTGCAACTAGGGGTGCGCGGGGAGCCAAAGTTCCAGTCACGAGCCGTCTCACATTACGGAGCGCTTACTTCTTATGAATCTGAAGCAGCAACTGCGCACGCAGTGGACTGAACACGTCCAGGACTGGATTCAGGAAGACCAATGGATTCGCACCGGCATGCTCGACTCCTGGATGCTTGAGTCACTTGGGGATGTAGCCGGTCGCCGCGTGTTGGACATTGGGTGTGGCGAAGGCCGGTTTTGCCGCGTGCTTGCCGGTCTGGGCGCGCGCGTCACCGGCATCGATCTCACTGAGCCGCTTATCGAGCAGGCAAATGCGCTGGCCTCGGAATCAGAGACATACCTGGTTGGAAACGCGGAAGACCTGGCGGGAGTTGAAGACGAGTGCTTCGATCTGGCGGTCTCATACATCGTGCTGGTGGACATTCATGACTATCGGCGGTCGATTCAGGCAGCGTATCGCGTGCTGCGGCCCGGCGGGCGCTTCATCGTGTGCAACATCCACCCGATGCGCATGGCGCAGCCAAACGGGTGGGTAAAGCAAGGCGGCCGGAAACTCTTCTACGCCGTTGACGACTACACAGATGAAGGGCCGCGCGCGTTCGAATGGTGGGGCGAAACCTTCATCAACATGCACCGGACGCTGTCCAGCCACATCTCGGCGTTTCTGGAAGTGGGTTTTGTCCTGGAGGGCCTCCACGAGCCGACCCCATCGGATGAGCAACTCGCCGCAAATCCTGCGTTTGCCGATGAGTTCCGCGTGCCTAACTTCATCATCTACGCCTTGCGGAAGCCCGCGGTCGAAAAGGCGTACCAGACCTCTCGCTAGGCGTTGACAGTCCGTAGAAATGACGATCGCTGTCTATAATGGCAAGTGATGCGGGGTAAAGCGAGCGCACAGGTAGTCGAGACATCCTGCGCTTCATTTCCGGTCTCCGGCAACGCCGACACGCTGCGCACGGAGACCTTCAAACCAGCTCACCGAGGGCTCGCTACGCTCTTCCGAGACCACGGTTGTTTTTGCCAACTGGGGCGACACCAAGGTAGAGGACAATTTCAGATATCTAGATATTACACGGTTGACGAGTACCTGCTTGTGTTATAGCATACGGTTACGGTCAAGGATGACCGTCCCAACCGTCAACACTGAGGGACGTTGAATAGCACTATAAGGAGGTTACTTCACGTAACAATTCTCTAGGGAGATACTGTTACTCGCTCTGGTTTCTTCTCGCTATTGAGGACGCCATGTCGATGTCTTAATCGAACTCTATGAATTCCGTTGCAATCCAAGAGCTTGAGTAATGGTCGGTTTGGGTGCCAGTGAATGCGACAGTGATAGTTCTGGAGGACGCTCCAATGAGTGAAGGGAAGAATTCTTCTAAAGATGAGGAAGCCGTATCCGCCGAAGCAGAAAGTGTGGAACCGGCTAGTGGTGAGATGACCGAAGACGAATTGGACGAAGCCGTTGGCGGGGTTGGCGCTGGTGATGAACAGCCGCCCCCGGACACCGGTGATAGCGCCGGCAGGGGTTGGTGGAACGATCCAAACGAGTAGACTGATCGAGATCGTCTGACAGGTACGATGGGCTCCAGTGTGAGCCCATCGTACTTTTTCTGTATCTTGGCGCTCGAGTAGGGGGCAATTCCCGCCCACAGAGACCGGCAAAGCTAACCAAGCTTGTGCCCAGCACATTCATGCGGGATGTCGTGACAGAGTCTGCTGCTCTGGGCAAAACGCGCGCGACAACGGGTTCCGTACTCTTGTCCTCGTCATGCGCCGTGCACGTGGCACTCTGAGGCAGACAGCGGTCTCCTGAGGGGTTTTCCGCATTGAAATGGGCATGAACCTTGTGTCATTCCATTAGGGACCTTTCTTGCGATAGAATAGCCTTCGAATTGTCGTTTGTCTTGCCGGGAAGCGCTGGGAGCGGTGACATTGACGAACAACCGTCGTCTCTTTCGCCAGGAAGCATTCGTCCGCAGAGGGAAGACGGAACCCCTCAACGGCCTGCTGCGTGTAACGGCGCCCCACGAGTGGATTCTGTTGGTTTGCCTGGGTCTCGGCGTGTTGGGATTGGCGGCTTGGGGGCTTTGGGGCAGCGTCGAACAAAGTGTTTCGGCACGGTGCGTGTTTGCTCAGCCTGGCGATCGTTTTGCGGTCATCGCTGAGTTCTCAGGAACGGTCGAAGATCTCTTGGTGGAAGTCGGCGATGAAGTCGCGGCGGGGCAGCCTATTGCCCGGCTCAGGTCCCCCGCGCTACGCCGGGAGATTGCAATTGCCCGCTCCCGCGTTGAAGTTCTGGAAAGCAAAGACGCGGAGACGTCCGCTGCCCTCGACGTGGCGCGTTCGGAGTTGACTGCGCTGGAAGCGCGCGAGTCAGCCGGCGAGTTCCTTACCACGCCTTACGGCGGGATAATCACCGTCTACGCCTTGTCCCTAGGACAGGCGGTGGCCGTGGGTGCGACAGTGGCAAGTGTCCGCGTTGCCGACAGGAACGAGCTTGAGGCAGTCGCAATGGTCTTGCCGGAGAATGCAAGGCGCCTTGCTGCCGGCATGGAAGCGGACATATTGGCTTCGGGCCGTGATGGGCGAGGGAGTGAAGCGCTGCAGGCCCAAGTGACCTCCATTTCAACACACGCTGTCGCACCGCCGCACTGGCTGACGGCCTTTGGACTCCCAGCCATGCCGCGTGGCCACGTGGTCAGCGTGGCCCTGCTCCAGAGTCCACCCTCTGCGGTGGCGGACGGAGATCCGTGCGAACTGCGGATCGTTGTGCGTAAAGCCTCGCCCGCGCGCTTGTTACTATCGTCCGGGTCCAATTAAGGCGGCTTGGTACTATGCCAGCGAGTGCGGTGGAGATACCTGCGAGGAAGCGCTTGCGCACGCCGCTCTTCCCACAGCTTGAGACGTCTGAATGCGGCGCCGCCTGCTTGGGCATAGTGCTTGCGCACTACGGCCGGTGGGAACCCATAGAGAAACTGCGGGACGCCTGCGGAGTCAGTCGTGACGGTACCAGCGCGGCAGACATTGTGCGGGCAGCGCGGAAGTTCGATCTGCAGGTCACGGGCTGGCGCAAGCAGATCAGCCAGTTGCATGACATAGCGTTGCCCGCAATCCTCTTTTGGGAATTCAACCACTTCTTGGTTCTCGAAGGAATTGACAAGGGGCGCTATCACCTCAACGACCCGGCCAATGGCCGTCGCACAGTGAGCGAGGAGACATTCGACCGGTCTTTCACCGGTGTGGTGCTCACGGCGAAGCCTGGGCCCAATTTCCGTGTGGGCGGCTCGCGGCCCGGTATCATGCGCGAACTCTTGTTGTGGTTGCGCGATGTCAAGTCTCCGCTCGCGTTCGTTGCCGCATGCGGCCTCCTCCTTGCCTTACCGGGTCTTTTTCTCCCGGTCCTCTTGAGTCTATTCGTTGATTACGTCCTGGGAGAAGCGGAAGGGACGTGGGGTGTTCTCCTGGTCGCAGCCGCGGCGGCAACCGGCGGTCTGGTGTACCTGCTCACGTGGCTCCAGCAACATGCGCTGCGCCGGCTCGCCGTTCGTCTTGCGGTAGTTCACGCGGAACGCATGCTCTCGCGTCTCTTCCGGCTGCCTATAGAGTTCTTCGCGCACCGCTATACGGGGGATCTGACGTCTCGGGTGCAGTTAATAAACGAGGTTGCCAGCGGCTCGTCGCGGCACTTCGTCGGCATCATGATAGAGCTTGTCATGAGCGCATTGTTCTTGGTCTTGATGGTCCTCTATGATCCTGTGCTCGCCGCCGTCGTCGCTGCGCTAGGATGCGCAAACATCGTGCTCATGCGCATCCTTAGCCGGCTCCGCGGCGACGAGAATCGCCAATTGCGGCGCGAGCAGGCCCTGCTCTTCGGTACCGGATCGTCAGTTCTCCGCGACATAGACACATTGCGCGCGACTGCAACCGAGGACGACTTCTTCGCGCGTTGGGCGGGATACCAGGCCCGCGAGCTTGTAGCCCGGCAGAAGTTTGCGGAGCTTGGCTACGTCATTGCGTCACTGCCGCGGCTGTTCCTCATGCTGGGTGGCGTGGCAGTCTTGGGG
>VXOZ01000165.1 GCA_009839775.1 Chloroflexota bacterium
GCCTGGTAGCACTCGTCGGTAAGCGAGAATGAGCCGACGGAGTCGCCGGCGCGGGTGTCGAACCCGCTGGAAAGGATGAGATAGTCGGGGGCGTACCAGGCAATTTTCTCCAAGGCCTGGGAGAATGCCTCTAAATACGACTGGTTATCCGTGAACATAGGCAACGGCAGATTGAGGTTGAAATCCGCTCCCGCGCCTGCGCCCGTCTCTTCCGGCCAGCCGCTGAAGCGCGGGTACGCCCAGGCGGGGTGCCCGTGCAAGCTGACGTAGAGCACCTCGTCGGTCTCATAGAAGATCTCCTGGGTGCCGTTGCCGTGGTGGAAGTCGATGTCGAGCACAGCGACGCGGCCATGCGCCTTGAGCGTATGGGCAGCGACGGCGGCGTGGTTGATATAGCAATAGCCGCCGTACTTGGAGCGCCCCGCGTGGTGTCCCGGCGGGCGCTCCAAGGCGTAGACGCAGGGTACTCCGTTGAGCAGCATGTCTGCTCCGGTCAGCACGACGCACGACGCCAGCCACGCCTGCTCTAACGTATTGGCTGTCAGCGGTGTGTCGGGACTGATCGTGTACGGCGTCTCCAGCACCGAGTCTCCATCGGACCCGGCAAGGCGGAGCGTGGTCTGCTCCAGGAACGCGATGAGGCTCTCATCGTGTACTGTGGCGGCGAATTCGAGAGGATACGCGCGCGGCTCCACAAAGCTGTCGGCATGTCCGGCCTGCCTCAAGGCCCGTGCCATCACCTCAACACGCTCCGGCACCTCAGGATGGTCAACGACGATGTTGTAGGAAAGCTCGATGCGCGGCGCATGGGGTTGGTGCAGCGGCGTGTAGATGATAGGGAGCGTGCGGCGATCGGTGCGCGCCATGATGGGGCTTTCCCTGTGCGGCCTACGTGGAGCCGATGGCATACGGGCGCAGCGCCGGCCAGTACTTCCGTGGGAGCGTCCCTTCGATCACGGTGCCGTCGGGACGGTGCTGCTCACGACGGATGCTGCCTCTCTGGTGAAAGAGGCTGACCAGGCGTCCCTCTTGGTAAGGAATCCTCACCTGCACGTCTACCGAGAGTTGCGCGTTTAGCGTGCTGGCAACCGTCTCCAGAAGGGTATCCAAACCGTCTCCCTCACGGGCGGAAATGAAGACAGGATTAGGGTGGTCCGCCGGATTTGGCGCGAGTCCCTCAAGTTGGTCGATCTTGTTGAGGACCGTGATGACGGGTTTATCCTCAATGCCAAGATCGGCCAGGGTTTCGTATACCGCTGCCACTTGGCGTTCGCACTGCGGGTGGCTGATGTCCACCACGTGCAACAGCAAGTCGGCAGCGAGGATCTCCTCGAGTGTGGCGCGAAACGCCGCGATGAGCGTGGGCGGCAGATGGCGGATGAACCCCACCGTATCGCTGAACACCACTTCCAGGCCGTTTGCAAGCTTCACGCGGCGCGTGGTTGGGTCCAACGTGGCAAAGAGCTTGTCTTCCGCCAGTACGCCGGCCTGGGTCACGGCATTGAGCAAGGTGCTCTTGCCGGAGTTGGTATACCCGACAAGCGAAGCCACGGGCACGTCGTTCACCGTGCGCCGCTCACGTTGACGGGCCCGCCGGGCACGCACCGTTTCGAGGCGCGACCGCAAATGCGAGAGCCGCTGGCGGATGAGCCGCCGGTCCGCCTCGATCTGGGTCTCGCCCGGACCGCGGGTGCCAATGCCCGCACCGAGACGCGAGAACTTCACCCAAAGCGTGGAAAGCCGCGGCAGCAGATACGTGAGTTGCGCCATCTCGACCTGCAGCTTGCCCTCTGTGGTCTGGGCGCGTGTGGCGAAGATGTCCAGGATGAGCGCCGTGCGGTCGAGCACCTTGACGTCGAGCCGCTCTTCCAGGTTGCGCTGCTGGCTCGGCGTGAGGTCGTTGTCGAAGATGACGAGGTCATAGGGCTGCTCGTGCTGCAGCGCTTTTAGTTCCTCCACCTTACCCTTGCCGATGAAGGTTGTCGTGTCCGGTTTGCGCCGCTGCTGATAGCACGTGTCCACCACAATTGCGCCGGCGGTGCGCGCCAGGCTGGCAAGCTCTTGCAACGACTCCTGTACCGGCCATTGCTCGGGATCGTTGCCGAGCTTCACGCATACCAGCACCGCGCGCTCTGTACCAATGCTATGTTGCGTGAAATCTAGCAAGAAATGTACCTCTTCATGCGAGTATATGCCCGCATTGTACCATAGGATTTGCGGCCATTGAGCGGTTTATGTGGGATACTAGGCGAGTCCGCATGGTGTTAGGCGAGTCGAGTTCGAACAAGCTTCGTAAAGTGAGCAACCTTATCAAAGTGGAGAAAGAGCAGCATGGATATCTCGGTTTATTTGGCACCCGGTTCTCTCGTCATCTCATTAATATCTGCGGTCTTCGCAGGGATGGCACTGATTAATTCAAGACGGCTCCAAAAGGCGCAAAGGGAGCCACAAAAACTAAACCTAAGACGAGACGTTCTCCGGCGTCTGTTTGCCTACCGCTACAGACTTACCGAGTCATTGATGGGTGGTGATGGAGAGCCGTTCATTGCGCTGAATGAGGCAAGAATAGTGTACGCCGGCTTTCCTAGAGTCACTGAGGCGTTGAATAAGATGCACCGAGAGCTTGGAATTGAGGGGCTGCTTAGCCTAAACATAGTGGCTCTTGTCAGAGCGATGGCAAATGCGGCAAATGTCTCCGTCGACGACCTAGACGAGAGCTTTATTGAACGCCCATTTACCCCTCCAGCGGCTAAGCAATAGCGCTGATTATGGGCATTGGAGACCCAAGTACGAAGCCCTTATCGGGGTGCTTGCATTGAGCTTTACCAACCCACGGGTTTCCTTATGGTGCCTTGAGCATCTGAGAATTCGTCCGGGAAGAGGCTGGCACTAAGTGGCCCCTTGCGCAATAGCCTGTACCATGAAGCTGCGCCGTGGAGTTGGAAGCTCCGCTTGTGGCTTGGGTCGTAGACGCCGACCTGCTTGCCCAGCTTCGACCGTGCCATTTCGATGGGAAGCTGGAGGTCGGAGTCGTTGGAAATTACCACGGCCAATTCGTATTGATTCTCGAAGCCATCCATTAGCAAAAAGGAGGCCAAATTCACATCGGACCCCTTCTCCTCGGTGTCGAGTACTCTGACAATTCGAGATCCCATTTCTGGCGGCTGCGCCAAGGGCCTCCGCTTGGTCTTTGGCAGGAAATGTCCGTAGTGGATGGTCAAATTGGGGATCGTCTGAAGTGCCCGAAGGTACTTCTGCTGCCGCTGGGCCTGCAAAGGGTCGCTAGGGCGGTTGGTGACAAGAGCAGTGAAGTACCGTATCCGAACAATATGATGCCTTGGCAAGAGTATTCGGGCCAACTTGCCAACATCGAGCCACCTGTTTGGTGTCCCTTGCAAGGCGCGATAGTATAGATTGAACCCATCTATGTAAATGTTGGTTCGGATTAGTACACGTCCTCAAAAAAAGCTAAGGCTGCCTTGCGGCAGCCTTGCGCCCTGTTGCCGGAGCGTACAGGGGGTGTATACGAATATGGTAACCGACTTTGGTTGACACTGTCAACCTGCTGTGTTTTTGGATCAGGCTCTACCTAGACGAAAGTTCCAACCAAGAGACTCAAGAGCTTCATTCAGACGATCTTCGCAGTCGTTAGGACTCTTCTGCTTCCGCCGCATCATCTTCGCCGTCCAAGTGGAAGTTCACGCCCAGGTCCATGAGTTCTTTGAACGCCTCAGCGAGGCTCAAGAGGCTTTTGCCCTTGGTGGTGAACGTGAACTCATGGCGCTCGCCAAGCAGGCCGAAGAATATCTTCTTGAGCTCGTCCGTCAAGCAGCCGCTATCGACGAGCGATTGTACGGCCTTCATTTCCAACTCCGGAGAGGGCGTTCGCGCGATGTCACGGTCGGTCACAACACTCTGGAACTTGGTCAGCGCATCGATGCCGCGCCGGTCGAGCAGCTCCACCACGGTCGGCACGAGAATGGCGCGCACCGTGTCGGCAAACTCCTCGCGCGTGCGCTCTGCATTGCGCCCCGCCTGATAGCGGAAGATGTCGTGGTAGCCGGGGAGCATGAGCGAGGGAGGGATATAGTCCGGCGTCACGTCGAAGGTTGTGCCGCGGGTGCGGCTCTCGTGCTTGACACCGAAACCCAACTGCGTGAGCCGGCCCAAGCTCTCTTCTTGCACGCGCGTCGGGCTAAACTCCTGCCCTTTCATCGTGCGCCGCGCGGACTGATACAGAATCTCAATGTGCTGGTCGCCCAGGTCTCGCGCATACATCTCGCGCACCTGCGTGATAAGGTCGTCAACCTGGATCTCCTTTTGCATGTCGATAGCCATGAGCGCCCTCTTTTCCGTTCTCGCTATTCGCCGCGTGCCTGTTCGCTGACTATGCCTATACTAGCGGTTGATCGGCTATTCTGCACACACGCTACCATGCGAATAAGCGAGCGTCAAGCAGTGCATCAGCCGCTTGCTCGCTTGGGATCATGTTCTGCCATTGGTTGGCATCAGAGCGCTCCGTCTGGTAGCATGTGTTCACCCATAGCATATGTGAGCTAAAGGAAGAGGAGCACGCAGTCGAGGGCTCACGTGCCAGTGCTCAATGGCGCCTGCTGGCACCCTACGTCTTGCCCGTATCGCAGCAGGGGTAGCACTGGTGGCACAGTTGACTCGACGCCTTGTCTTGAAATACGCCGGGCTCTTCATGCCCGCTACGCGGTTGGCCCAACGTGAGTTGCCGCTTCCCGCAGAGCAAGAGCCTATCTACCAGCTTCCCTTTGCTACGCCCCCCGGCCCGAGCACGTGGTACGTGGAGCAATGGTACGGCAATACGAACATTGCGTACTACCTGCGCAACACGGTGTATCGGGAAGGGCAGGGCATACACTTCGGCATTGACTTCGCTTGCCCGTGCGAGACTGAGGTCACGTGCATCGGTGACGGTGTGGTGATAGGCGCGGACGACCTCTCCTACGGTGCCGGGCCCCACAATGCCATCGTGGAGCATCCCAACGGCGATCTCTCTCTTTACGGACACTTGCGTTGGTTTCCTGAGGTACGGTGGGGGCAGGCGGTCAAGGCCGGCGACCTCATCGGCTATTCGGGCGACTGGCTGGACAACTGGGGCTGCGCGGCATCGCCGCACCTCCATCTGGAGATTCGACGACCGAACCGCAACTTTGCGGTGAACCCAGTGCACTTGATCAAGGCCGATTGGCACAGCGCGTCTCTTGGCCGTTTCCTTGGCTTTGCGAAAGACCTGGACAATCCGCGCCGTTGGCAGACCCTCGAAGACCAGCCGGAAACCACGTTTGGGGGACGCATCTTGAACGAATACAACAGCCTCTGGATGCGTTAGGGCACCGTGGCACGGCGATTGAGGCTCCCGCTGGTATTGGGCTTGCTGCTAGGGCCGTGGCTGCTCATCGCCACCGCCTGTTCGATTGAGTATGTGCCGGACGCCCAGGGCACGCCCAGACCGCTACTCCGGTTGCCCGCAACGCCGGTATCTGCCACGACGCAGTCTGCGCCGCTAGCCGCGGCTACGGCACCGGCCGGGCCTACTGCTGCCGCGCCTGCGTCCACTCCCGACCTCGCACCCGCCACGCCGGCTCCGCTGTCGACCCCAGCGCTGAGACGCCTGACCGAGCCCGGCTGTTGCAGCGGCGTTTGGTGGTCCGCCGACGGGTCGCAAGTGCTCTACGTGGATAGGCCCGACGAGGGCCCCGCCGCGATCTGGGGTGTCGATGCGGCAACCGGCGTCCAGGAGCCGTACAGCACGGTGGTTGGCGTGCTGCAACATGACGACCGCTTTGCGATTGTGCCGATCCTGTGGTCCGCGCAGAGCGTTACCCTCCACGATAGAGAGACAGGGGAGAGTTGGGGACTCTTTGGCGTTGGCAGCCTCCCCTTCGTTTCGCCGGACGGCATGCGCATTGCGTACGACGGGCGGGTCGCGCAGGAGCCGCTCTATGCGAACATCAGGTATGCGCCAATCGTTGTGGCAGACCTGGACGGCGGCAACCCACGCTCCCTGGTTACGATCTATGGAGGCGGCATCGTCGGCTGGTTCCCCGATGGGTCGCGCTTGCTGATTCTGGGCAGCGAGACTTTTGGTGAAGAACGCACGTCGCTGTGGACCGTGAACGTGACCACCGGCGCCACCGCAAAGGTCGGAGATGCGGCGCAACTGCGCGATGCTTCAATTTCACCCGATGGCGCATGGGTGGCCTTTCTCGCCCTCTTTGAGAAAGACCCCGCCTTGAATACCACATGGGCGACGAATGTGCATTCAGGAGAGAAACGGCGGCTCGATTTCGTGGGCGGCTATGAGTGGGTAAAAAGTGAGCCGGCGACACTGGTGTACGTGCCGGTGCGCAACGCGCCGGACGAAGGATTTGCGGTGTATCGCCTCGACGTGGCGGCCGGCGAACGGACGCGGCTCGTCGATCCGGCCCAAACACCGCTCTTCATCGCTAATGGGGACTGGGCGCTTGCCCCCGACGGCAAGCGGTTTGCCTTCGTTTCTCATGAGGACTACGCGATCTGGCTGCTCGACATGGCCCCATAACAGCCGGGATCGCAGGGGCGCGGGGGAACGGTCTGCCGCGGTCGCTTGGGGATCGGCTGCGCCTGGCGCTTTGCTATGGTCACGGTCTGGGCCCAGGAACGGCTGGCACCTGCGGCAGTCTGTGCATACTTTATTGCTCGCGCACCCCCGGCCGCGCCCAGTTACTTGCAGTTCCGCAGGAGGATTGCTGGCTTCTCGATATGTAATTGTTCTCCCTGGCTAGCAGCCCCTCGGGGGCCCACCCGGCACGCAAGTGGTGTAGTTTGTT
>VXOZ01000009.1 GCA_009839775.1 Chloroflexota bacterium
GTATTCACCCACTCCCACTGCCACTTCACCCGCTTCTCCGGCAGCGTGACCGCATATTCGACGCCGGCCGTGAACGGCAGCACCTGCGTCTGCGCGCCCACCTTTTCACGATAGTACTCGATGAAAGCCCCCACGTCGCTCGCATTCGGCGGCCAATGTCCCTCCGGCACCGGGTCCGACTTGCGGTCGGTGCGGTAGTGCACAGGAATCAGAGCATGCGGCCGGATGTAGTCCACAAAGTCCTCAAGCTCGCTGTTTTGCTGATCCGCGTTTGTCGGCACGAGACCCAGTTTCATGTGAATGGCGAAGTCAACCCGCCCGCGCAACGCCTGCATGGCCGGATACGCCGCCCACGCGTCGCCAATGTGCAAGAACGAGACATTCAAGGCCTTGTGGGTGACGAGAAAGCCGAGGTTGGGCAGGTCGGGTCGCTGGTTTTCACCGCTTTCAATGGTTTCCACGTGCAGCGGACCCAGGTCCAGCTCGTCTGGACCTGGGAATTCCCGCGCGTGCACCGTCCCCGCCCACGGCCGGCCGCGCTGCAGTTCGTTCTGGTGCTTGGGGTACATCACCTGTATCTTGTCGGCCGCCACGTGCTTGGTGATGGGGAGATCGCGGGAGAACGCCGCGTCGCCGTACTTTTCGTCAATGGGCTCGTCCGGCCACAAAGCGCCCGGCGGCACGAACATGCGCTTGAACCGTTCACCCTGGCAGAGCTTGCGCAGTGTCTTGGGATGGCAGTGATCGAAGTGCTCGTGACTGATGAAGATGTAATCGTAAATCGGCTGGGCGTTATCCAAGTTTTCTCCAAAGAGATAGGGATCAAAGGCGATGTTCACGTCGCCAAAGCGCACGTCAAACGCCCCACACCCCCACCACCGCAGCCAAATCCGTTCCATGAGATTTCCTACTACCTGTGTGTACGCAACACTCCTACGGCTCTAAGCAGGCTTGAAAGCAAGAGACTGGGGCTTTGCACTGAGCTACCTCAACTGCATACAACTGACGAAAATCGCACCCGCACACAGTCACTCGCCATCAAATGGTGGCCTCAGCATAGCACATTGATTGGGGCAATTTGGTGCTGCTCTGGTCGGAAGCTATGCGTGGACTCTTGCAGATCGTTAGCGGCCAACCGGCAGGAGCAATTGCTCGTTTGAGAGAGGGCTTACGCGGCCTGTACCAGGGATCCTTCAGAGGGTGCTCTTGATGTAATTCGAAAGCGAAGTCGTCATGAAGGTGCAGGCACTGCCAGGCGCAGGAGGATGGTGTTATCCACTTCCAGGTCGCTGCCCCAGATGAGGCGGGCGGAGTCGTGCCATTGGATCCGGTTGTAGCCGTCCTTGGGACGCACGGCGCCTTCAGACCACTCGGTGGCGGTGTCCCACGTCCCGGCGTCAAAGCCGGCGCTCGTCCAGCCGGCCGGGGCTTCCGTTTTCTCAAAGCGGCAGGCGGTGTCGGGGTTTGCCGCCTTCTCGCAATCGGGATTCAGGGGAGCGCGGTGAATCACCAGCACCTTCCACCCGCTGTTGGTCACGGCCACCACTTTGCCGGTGCTCAGGTCGGTGATTTGGGCGATGATGCCGCCGTCGCCCATCTGTTGGTTGCGCTCGCCGATATACTCCAGCCCGGAATCGGTTTCCTTGAAGTCCTTGGCCTCGATGGCGATGGTCAGGGGGTAGGTGGCGGTGAAGGTGATCGTTTCGGCGTTGAAGGAGCGCTCCGTTGTGATCGGCACCGAATCCTCGCCGACCAATTCACCGTTCACATAGAGCGCAAACCAGTTATCGGCCCACACCTCGGCCTTGAATTCTGACGCGGCGGCTTGACTGGCGGATTCCGCTTGACGGTCTCCTTCCTGGGTCACAGTGCCTGTCGTAGCGCCGCTATCGCCGGCACCGCAGCCGACGGTCAGCCATGTTACCAGCAGCAGCACAAGCGCCTTCTTGGCGAAGGACTGGGCCATTCATCAACCTTTCACCTATTGAGATCTTAGTTGCTTTTGGTGGCCCAGAATTGCTGCCCGCGACGGCCAAAATGCGGCTTCACTGTACACCTGGGCAGAGCATCTTCTCGGCAGGGGTTCCACTGCCTAAAGAGAGTTCCAAGGGCTCATCCCGTACTCGGCACAGCCGCTAGCGTACACTACATATTCCAAGAAAATGTGAAGTTCGGCCAATGTGGCAATCCCGCGCTTACGGTTGCGGGAAGAGGCAAGGCGCTGTCGTCCTGATAGCAGGATGACGACCATTGCTCGCCGACTAGGTCTCCACGACAGCACGGCTTCAGGGATGGGATTGAGATGTCTCTAGGAGCGTTGCCTTTGAGCCACTACAAAACCGAGTGGTAAATGGAGTCGACAAGCTCCATAGTCTTCGTCGCATCGGTAAAGTTCGTATCGGGCTGGCGGCCGGTCTTGATGCAGTCGATGAAGTGGCGGTTTTCGCCGAAGAACCCATAGGCGTGGTAACGCGCGTCGTTGCCCGCGGCCGTGTTGACGTCCAGCACCGCTGGCTCGCCGTTGCCGTCCGTATAGACCCTGGCCGTATCGTCCGGGTCGATGTAAGCGGTAATGCCCTTGCCGTGGATCTCGAAAATGTGCCGCCGGGTACCGGCAACCCAGTTTGCCTGCAGGTAGCCAGCGCAGCCGTTATCAAACTTGATGAGCGCGTTAAAGACGTTGGGGTAATCGGCGTACACCTCGCGCACGTCGCTGGCCACCGCCGCTACGTCGCCGCCCCCGAGCCAGCGGCACACGTCCACCGCGTGGACCGCGTCGCAACTGAGAATGTCAGTCGCGCCGCCATAGTAGGGGAGATCACCGGGCGTGGTGAACTGGTGCTTGAGGAAGACCGACTGGAATTGGATGATGGGACCCCGCGCCTCGACTTGGGCGCGCACTTCGCGCATGAGCGGGATGAAACGGCGATTGAAAGCCGTCATGGTGAGCGCGCCGTATTTGGCGGCGGTCTTGGCCATGCTGCTGGTCTGGAACGCGTTGAGTCCCGGCGGCTTCTCCACGAAAAGGTGGTGACCGCGCTGCAGGACGTTTATCGAGATATCGTAGAGGTGGTGCGGCGGCATGAGGCAATAGACGCCGTCCGGCTTCTCCTTATCGAGCATCTCGCGATAGTCGGAGTAGGTATTGGCGATGTTGAAACGGGCCGCCGTGTTTTGCAGCCGCTCGGCGTCCAGATCGCACGTGCCGGCTATCTCCACGTCTTCCATCTCGCTCAACGACGGGTAGTGCATGACGTTGGCGAGACTGCCCGCGCCGATCATGCAAATGCGGACTTTGTCTGGGCCTGGCATGGGTTCCTCCGTTTTGGGTTGCGTACGCCAGCCTGTAGAGGCTGACGCGTCGTGTCTCTACTTTCGCACCATGATAGAAGCCGTACCGCTGAAACACAAGCGTATGCCGTTAGAGTAAGAGTGCACATTGTGTGGGCGGTGCGGAGACATGCCAGCATCCCGTCCGTAGGGGCACGACATGTCGTGCCCCTGCACCGCGAGAGCAGCCGCGGCAGGAGACGAAATCAGCAGGCGAACTACTCGCCATTGCAGCGGCAAAGGGTCTATTATCAGAGGTAGCCAAGAAGGAAAACATACGTTGGACTGAACGAGGAGATAGCTAACTGTGGATACCGGTGTCGAGCTTCTGGTGGATGAGCATGCGCAGGTAGGCGAGGGGCCGCTATGGGATGAGGAAAAGCAGGTTCTCTACTGGGTGGATATACTCAGTTCCCTGCTCTTCATCTACGATCCGGCCACCGGCGAGAACGAAGCCATTGATGTCGGCCAGCACGTCGGCACCGTGGTCACGCGTGCGTCCGGCGGGTTGATGCTGGCGGTGCCGGACGGCTTTGCATCATTTGACCTGGAAAGCCATGGGCTTACGCTGGTAGCCAGTCCAGAGGCCCACATTCCCGGCAACCGCTTCAACGATGGTAAGTGCGACCCCGGGGGCCGATTCTGGGCGGGCAGTATGGCCTACGAGAACCCCACGGATACCGGCAGCCTCTACCGTCTCGATACCGACATGAGCGTCCACAAGATGTTCGGCGGTGTGGCCATTTCCAATGGCATCATCTGGAGTCTTGACCACACCACCATGTACTACATCGACACTCTGCGCAAGAACGTGCGCGCCTACGACTACGCAAACGCGACAGGTGACATCAGCAACGAGCGGGTGATAATCGACTGGCCGGAAGATGCCGGGTTGCCAGACGGAATGGCTATCGATAGCGAGGGCATGCTCTGGGTGGCCCATTACGGCGGCTCGTGCGTTAGCCGCTGGGATCCGGATGGCGGTGCGCTCTTGGAGAGAATTGAACTTCCCGTTACCCAGGTAACGGCCTGCGCGTTCGGCGGGCCGAATCTGGACACGCTGTACATTACGTCGGCCGCGCAGCAACTCGACGCCGCGGCGCTGGCGCGGGAACCGCACGCCGGCGGGCTCTTTTGCATCAAGACGCCGTACCGGGGCGTGCCGTCGTTCCGCTTTGGCGGTTAGGTAACTCACTCGGGTACGTTCGTTTTCGATGGACATATCGAAGAGTCCGTCAATCAAGCGCCCTGTGGCGGTGGTAGTCTCGTAAGGGCTCGATATAGCGTGCCCCTACGCCCAGAAAGTTCGCGCTCACCGCGGCACGTGCGCATGCGTAACTGGGTCCAGCGGACAAGTAAGAACGCAATGGATTCCGCAATCAAAGAGAACAACTGAAGCCGTCCCGATTAAGGTCTAGAAAAGGGAATATACACATGCAATCTCTCGCGCCTCAGCAGGACTTCATCGGCGTGGAGGATGCCACGTATCTTTACACTGGTGCGGAGTCGGCGCCGCTGAAGTCGCAGACCCAGGCGCTGGAGCGCTACTTGCACGAGCGGCCCCGCGCCGAGGCCGGCCGGGCGGAGCACATAGCAACCGAACAGCGGTGCAAGCAGCGGCTCGCCACACTCATGAATTGCGCGGCGGATGATATCGGCCTCGTGGGCAGCGCCTCGGAAGCCATCATCCTGATTGCCAGCGGCATCGACTTCAAGCCCGGCGACAACATCGTGACCAACGACCTGGAGTTTCCCAGCACTGTGCTGCCGTGGATCCAGATTCAGGAGCGCGGCATAGAGGTGCGTCTGGTACGCAGCCGCGATTGGCAATTCACACCCGAGGAGGTAGTTGCACAAATCGATGAGCGCACGCGTCTGGTGGCGGTGAGCCACGTGAGCTACCTTTCGGGACTGCGGCTCGATCTCGCTCCCATCGCCGAGGCCGCCCACGCCCACGGCGCCCTGCTGCTGGCGGATGTGACCCAATCGCTCGGCGTGGTGCCGGCGGACGTGAGCGAATTCGACTTCGCGGTGGCGAGCACGTACAAGTGGCTGCTCGGTATTCACGGCGCTGGCGTGCTCTATTGGAATCGCGAAAGGCTGCCGGAGTTCGCGCCGGGCGCGGTCGGCTGGTTCTCCGTAAGTGATTTCCTCAGCGACGATCGCTTTGAGCGAATTGACTGGAAGCCCACCGCCGAGCGCTTCGAGCTCGGCATGCCGTCATATGCGGCAATCTACGCGCTGGAGAACGGCGTGCGCTACCTGCAGCAGTTCGGCACCGACCGCATTGGCGTGCACGTGGAGGCTCTGGGTGACGAGCTAATCGAGGGACTGCGGGGTCAGGGGTGGACCGTGATGACGCCGGTCGAGCGGCTGCGCCGGGCGGGAAACATCGCCATAGCTGTGGAAGATGCCGTCACCGTGCGCGACGCCCTCATCGAAAGCAACGTCCACACGTGGGGCGGCGACGGGCGGGTGCGCGCGTCCCTTCATCTGTACAACGACAGCGCGAACATTGCCGCCTACCTCGACGCCCTGCGCCCATTTGCACCGGGCCGCTGATGGTGTTCCGTCACGAATTCACGGTCGAGGCGCCAAGGGAGAAGGTGGCGCAGTTCCACCGTGCCAGACACAGCCTCGCTGCCATCACACCGCCGCCACTGATTGTGCAAATTCAGGAGAGTCCTCAGGTGCTTTCAGCCGGTGACGAGATCCGCTTTACGCTCTGGCTCGGGCCGTTTCCCATCCGCTGGCATGCCGCCATCGAAGCGGTGAGCGACGAAGGCTTTGCCGATAGGCAGATAAGCGGACCCTTCGACCATTGGGTCCACCGGCATACGTTTCTGGCGAGTGGGGAAGGCCATACCACCGTGCGGGACGAAATCGAATACGTCTACCGCCGGCATATACTCTGGGGGCTGGTGGGGCGGCTCTTTGTGACTGGCCTGCATGTGCTGTTTGCCTACCGGGCGTGGAAGACGCGGCGGCTGCTGGGGAAGGGAGTTGAATAGGGAGAAGAGTGTAATTGGAGTGAATGGACACTAAGCTAGTCCAGTTAACTGAAATTCGCGAGGAACCTTCAGAGAATTCTCGCAGTGGCTAGCTGTCCTCATCGTGGAACAAAGAAATGTACTCGTCGTAAAGAAATACCCTCCCACGTGACCGGCCCGATATTTCTCGTAGAATGCCACATTCTTCTAGTACAGAAACTAGGTTATTTGCTGATGGATAGGCTACTTCAAGTAACTCCTGAACATCTTTCACGGAAACAGTTGGGTACTCGTACAAGTACTCAAGAACTCGATGCCCGTTTCCAGCTCGGTAGCCAAGTCTGTCGTTAATCATATCGCGATGACGTTCGCGGAGGTTCAATATCCGTCGAGCGGTGTCAGTAGCTTGTTTGCTTACTTCTATGACTCCGCGCAAGAAG
>VXOZ01000413.1:0-1138 GCA_009839775.1 Chloroflexota bacterium
GTATCCCCGCTATCTCTGGCACCCTTACTACGTCCCCAAAGACAACTATAAATGTCTGCACAACACCGATCCGTTTATATTTGGCGATAGATTCCTGTACTCGAATTGTAGGCAGAAGAAGAATCCAGGTCTAACCCGTCTCGGTAGTGGCTCGGTCATCGCTTTCGGGAGCGGAAAGAAGGTCGCAGGGGGGTGGAAGTGGCTTCTCGATACCGTTCTTGTGGTTTCAGACTATCTACAGTTCTATGCACCAGAGGCGTGCCAAAGGCTTGTAGATACTGTGCCGGATGAGTTCCTTTCAGTGACCGCTGGGCCGATTGCAGATAACCAAAGGACGTCCTTGAGGCTCTACAGGGGCGCTACGCCTGACGACCCTGTGGAAGGGATGTTTAGCTTTTTCCCAGCTATGGCAGTGCACGAAAAGTCAGGTTTTCCGCGACCGTCAATTGAACTTCCAAGTGAGTACTTTAACCCAGGAAACTGTCGGGCACCAAAGGGTCTAGGGCGCGAGCGAACAATTGAAGAGTTGCGCACGCTTTGGGATTCTCTTGTACTTCAGGTTCGTGAGGCTGGCCTCCTTCTCGGAACCTACGCATCCCTACCAGAGCGACGAAACCTATAGGTAGAAGGAGTCACAAGCATTAGTTGAATGCTCACATCATGAAATCTGGGAAAACAGTTGGTGCTGAATTGCCAAACAGTCCCTTCCGGCACACCGCGGTAAGGGCCGATCTGCCAACTAGAGTAGTTTCCGTTCAAACGTCTCCACCCACCTGCGCTGGTGGTGGGGGAGGCCGTTGAGGCGGACTTCGAGGTCGAGGGCGACGTGGATGGCGTCCTCGGTGCTGCGGACGTTGGCGGAGGTGTCGATGTTGATTGTGCCGTCGGCGCGGGTGATGGTGCGGAAGTGTTGGCCGATGGCGGTGGTAGCGGCGGGATTGCGGTTGTCGGACCATACCTCCAGGCGCGATTCCGTCTTGACCGTCATGTCGGCGCTGGCTTTGACCTCATCCAGGCGGTAGAGCTTCAGACCCGTGCGGTCGCGCATCACGTCGTGAGTCGGGTATTCACAACTTAAACTTGCGAACATCATAATATTGTAGAAATCGGTGGTAGCCATATCAAAAAAAAAAAATTT
>VXOZ01000413.1:1148-6751 GCA_009839775.1 Chloroflexota bacterium
GTCGCGCATCACGTCGTGGGTGATCTCCCATGGGACCACGCGGGGCGAGACCTCCGGATACGTGCGCGGCGCGGCGGACGGCTCGTACGTCATCTCGTCGGGCGGCAGCTCGCCAGCAGGTGCGGACCGCGTAGGCACCACCGGCAGTTCCAGGTAGGATTCCCTACCCTTATCTCGATAGACGCGGTTCGTGCCGTTGTAAGGAGTCGGCCACAGATTGGGAAAGTCCGCGCCGCTGATGGAGAGCCGGATGCGGTGCCCGCGCTCAAAGCGCCAGGCCGTGGCGTCCAGGTCCACGTGCAGCTCGCAGACCTCACCCGGTTCCATAGGCTCCGGGTCGGTGAGCGAGTTGCGTCGCGTGCCGTTCAGCACGCCGATCGTCACCTGCGCGCTGGTACCGTCCGGCGCGACGTCCGAGAGCCGTGCCACGAACGCCATCACCGGCGCGGTGGAACTGACGTGCAGCACCGCCTTGCCCATGCCGATGATTTCCAACGGCTCGTCCAGAGGCGCGGAGGTGTAGTTGGCGGCGTAGATCTCGTCCACGCGCTGGTCGCCGGGCAGAGTGTAGGGTACGCCCGCGCTCCATAGGCCGCTCGCGATGCCCACCGACGGCCGATACTTATACTCCTCGTAGCCATCGCAAGTCTTATCGAGGCTATCCGGCGTGAGCTCCCCGCCAAGCGTCAGCCGCTGCGCATGCCCGCCAGGAATGGGATAGCTCGGCTCGCAGCGCCAGTAACCGGACGTGTGGGTGCGGGCGGGATCGGGCACATCGAAGGTTTGCATGTAGACATTGATAGCAGGTTCGTCCATAATCCCGTTGTCAATGCCCTTAAGCCAGTAGTCGCACCAGCGCACGGTCAGATGCTCCCGCGCCAGCGAGGGGCCGGGCGTTTCGCAGTCGGGACCCGAGTGGTTCCAGGGGCCGATGAGCACCTTGGTCGGCGCGGTCATGTGCTGTGAGGTCCGCAGCGGCGTGTTGCAGTAGCCGTCGCGCCAGCCGCCAATAAGCATTGCCGGGGCCTGGATGTCGTGGTACCGGCCCCGAATACTGCCGGGCCGCCAGTACTCCCCATCCGTCTGGTTCGCCAGCCACGTGAGCAGATACGGATTGTTCTGCTCCAACCGTTGTTCCCAGAGTTCCGCCCAACGCGCGCCGCTGTATTCGGGATACGGCGGCATGGCGTTCATGCCGATCATGGAAGTACCGTACGAGCCGATATCGTAGTAGCAGCGCCAAGCCCCGCCGCGGTAGTGGCAGTCGTCGGTGTAGCGGTCGTCGGTGTAATTCCAAGGGATGATAGTCACGAGATGCGGCGGCGCCAGGGCGGCGACCTGCACGCTGGTGAAGCCGCCGTACGACCCGCCGGTCATGGCGACTTTGCCGTCGCACCAGTCCTGCGTGGCGATCCATTCGACCACGTCGTAGCCGTCGCGCACTTCCACGGGACGGTATTCGTCGTCGTTCATCCCTTCGCTGGAGCCGGTGCCCCGGCAGTCCACGCGCGCGCCCACGTAGCCGTGCTGCGCCCAGTGGTGCTGCATGCCGCTGAGCGGCGCCTGGTCGTCCTTGCGGTACGGGATGTAGGTGAGAATGACCGGCCACGGGCCTTCACCGGCCGGCACATGGATGTCTATAGCGAGCTTGGTCCCGTCACGGGTGGGCGCCATGATGTTCTTCACGAACCTGATGCCCGCCGCATCGACTGCCATGGGCCGAAAGCCTGAGTAGGTGTTGTTAAACAAGCCCAAACCTCCCGGTTATATGCTGTGCCACTGCCAGCATAGTCGGCTTGGAGCGCGCAGAACAAGCCCGTGTATACGTAGCGGACGCGCCCAGTCGCCTGATTCAAGTCGCGCCGGGTCGGATAGACTCGCGAAATTCCGCGTTGCGGTTCGGCTTTGACCTGTAGTCGGGGTGCTAAGTAAACCTCTCGGAGACATTTGCACAACCCGTGCCGTCAGGCGAGGAGATCCCCTCACCCTAACCCTCTCCCTCAAGAGAGGGAATCGGAGCCGCACCGTGTTCACTTGGCTCAACACTTAGCTTCCTTTCCCCAGGAGACCAGCAAAACTCCTTCCCAATTGACGAGGGTAGGCTAGGGCTGGGTGATAAAGTCATAACGTTAAGCTTTACGGGCTTTACAAGCAGCTCTGGATTCCGGCTTTCACCGGAATGACGGGCCATGCAAAGGTCTCCATGGACAAGAATCCACTACAAGCGATTTGGGCGCTCTGGCGCTCGCGTCTCAGCCCAGCCCAGCGTTTTCGTTCTCGCCTTTGGCCGCCGCGCCGTTTATTATTGTGACAAGCAAGCGAGCAGCGCTGGATTGCGAGGCTGAAAATCGCACGCGAAAACGACTACATCCGCTACGAGCCGGACGCCCCGTGCCCGCCCCTGTTGTCGCTTGGGGTGGCGCTGCAGGGCGTCATGCTGGCCTTGGCGAACACAGTCTTGTTTGTGACCGTGCTTGTCCGGGCGGGCGACCAGAACGAAGACTACCTGTCGTGGGCCATATTTGCGGCGCTGGCAATCGGCGGCGTGATCACCATTCTCCAAGCGAGTCGCACCGGCTGGCTGGGAGCCGGACACGTGCTCATGACCGGCGCCGGACCCCATTTCATAGCGGTTGCCGTCCTGGCAGTCGCAGCGGGCGGGATCCCCCTGCTAGCGAGCCTCATCATCGTGTCGTCGCTCGTGCAGTTCGCGTTGGCCCAGTGGCTGCCGTTGCTGCGGCGCGTCATCACGCCGGTCGTTTCCGGCACGGCGCTCATGCTGATAGCGGTCACGGTCATGGGAATCGCGATCGAAAGGCTGAGTGAGGTGCCCGAGGGAGTGCCGCCGGCCGCGGGTCCGGCCGTTGCCGTGGTTACGTTGGCCGTTGCCACGATGCTCGCCATACGCGCATCCGGGATTTGGCGGCTGTGGGCCCCGCTCATCGGCATCGTTTCGGGGTGTGTGGGCGCCGTCCTCTTTGGACTGTACGACCCGCAGCGAGTTCTGAAGGCGCCCTGGTTTTACACACCGGATCTCGCGGCATGGCCGGGACTTGATCTGAGGCCGGGCGTGGAGTTCTGGACGCTCCTGCCGGCGTTTCTCATCGTGAGTCTCGTCGTCGGTATCAAAATGAGCAGCGATGGCGTCGTAATCCAACGGGTTTCCCGGGTCAGCCCGCCGGCGACCGACTTTCGTCTGGTCCAAGCCGCCGTCAACAGCAACGGATTGGGAACGCTCCTGGCCGGGATTGCCGGCACACTGCCCACTATCGCCTATACGCCCTCCGTGGTGACGCTCATCACGCTCACCGGGGTCGCCGCCCGCAGGGTCGGGTATGCCATCGGCATTATCTTGCTCGTACTGGCGGTCCTGCCCAAGGCGTCGGCTGTCCTGCTCACCATTCCCAGTCCCGTTATGGGAGCCTTCCTGTTGATGATAATGGGCTTGCTCTTCGTGGAGGGCATGCGGTTGGTCGTCCAGGACGGGCTTGATCAGCGCAAGGCCCTGGTGATAGGCGTGGCGCTTGCGATAGGCGTGAGCCTGGAGAGTCAGAGCATCCTCGCAGACCTGCTGGGCCAGACCTGGGGGGCATCACTCGGCAACGGGCTGACCGTCGGCATTCTGGCCGCCATCCTCATGACCCTGTTCATCGAACTGACCAGCGCACGGCATACCCGCCTGGAAACCACGCTGCACATTTCCGCTCTGCCCAAGATCGACGCGTTCCTCACCGAACTGGCCGCCAAGATCGGCTGGAACGATGCGTCAGCGGAGCGGCTCCGCGCCGCAGGCGAGGAGACGTTAACGAGTCTCCTGCAGTCCGGCAGTGAATACGATACCGAAAATCTGCCGCGCTTGATCATCGTGGCGCGCCCCGGCGAAGCGGTAGAACTGGAATTCATGGCGGTCTTCGACGAGGAAAACATCGAAGACCGGCTGACACATCTCAGCGAACAGGCCCAGGTACCCGAGGAGCACGAGATTTCCTTCTGGCTGTTACGGCACTATGCCTCTTCCGTGCGGCACCGCAAGTACCACGGCATTGACGTCGTAACGGTGCAGGTAGAGGGTTCGCGTTAGCGCACTTCTGTGGTAACATCCAAATCGCAGGAACTGTATTCCGTCAACATACGATAGGAGAGGTCTACATGGCAGGCTACGCAATAATACATAACGCGGTGACGGACGAGTCCCTTTATGCTGAGTTTCGCGAGCAGGCTGCGGCGACAATTGAGAAATACGGCGGCAGGTATCTGGTGCGCGGCGGCGCAGCCGAGGCCGTGGAAGGCGATTGGGTGCCCGACCGCATCGTGGTGGTGGAATTCGCCAGTGTCGCGCAGGCGAAAGCCTGGTTCAACTCACCCGAGTTCGCTGCAGCCAAGCAGGTCCGCGCGAAGTGCGCGGAAGCCATTGTGGCAATCGTAGAGGGCGTGTAGCCAGTCAGCACCCGCACTCTTTGCCGGACTCTGTGCATACCTCCTCGCCATGGGTAGCGTAACCGTCACGCTTCCACCAATCGAGCCCTCCGATCAGTTCGCGCACCTGGAAGCCAAGCTCCAAGAGCTTCAGCGCCGTCTTAGTCGAGGCATTGCACCCAATGCCGTCACAATAGCAGACATGGATGCTCGATCTGTCGAGAGCTTTAGTTGACCTGGCGCTAATCTCTCTGTGGGGGAGGCTGATAGCGCCGGGGATATGCTCTTGGGCATACGCGCTGGCGGAACGGCCATCCACAACGACAATTCGTTTATCCTCTTTTAGAGCCTCGTAGAGGTCCGCAGAGTCCATCTCATAGGCGAGCTTGGCTTGGTAGTAGTCCTTTTGCGTCATAGGCTACACGTTACCCTTAGCTGCATTCGCGCCCGTCTTACTTTGAGCTATCCTGCTCCTCTTCCGCTTGGCAGAGCGGGCAGAGGCCAGGGGCGCTGATATGCGTGCCGCATTGCTCGCAGCGGTCAGACTCTTGTTCTTCGCTTGCGGCCAGCCGGGCGAGCGCCTGCTCGCGCACGGTAGGGTTTTCGATGAGGTCGATGGCTTGGCGTAAGCGCCGTTCGCGATCGGGGTCAGAGTCCGCAGCGGCCTTTTGGGTCGGAGCTTCAGGTGTCGGTTGAGAGACACCTCCGCTCGCGGCGCGGCTGGTTGGCCGCCGTCCCCGCACGCGGAACTCGAGCTTAGTGACGAGCGGACGGCCCAGTCTTGTATTCAGGTCCCGTATAAGTTGGGGCGTGCGCATATGCAACTCGTGGACGGCGGCTGACGACGGGGACTCAACGACCAAGGTACCGCCCTGGAAGCGGCTGGGACGCGCGGCGCGGGCATGGGCAGGCAAGTCCGCCGCAAGAGCGCGCCAGGCGGCAAACACGGCCGCGCGCTTGAGTTGCTCGGAGATGCCCAACTCTTCGATGGTGCCGGGCAGAATGTCTTTGAGCGACTTGAACATCCGTATTCCTCTCTCCCCTACAAGCCTAGCATAGTCAATGGTGGCGCTTACCTAACCTTCACTTTGGAGATGAATAACCCTCTCCCCCAGGAGACCTTTGCGTAACCCTCGTTCCAACGAGGCAGTCCCCTCTCCCTCGACGGGAGAGGGTTAGGGTGAGGG
>VXOZ01000484.1 GCA_009839775.1 Chloroflexota bacterium
CCGCCTGGGAGTGGAACACCCGGACCGGCGACTGGTCGATGGTCTTCAGATCGGAGGGGACCGGGAGGGGATGGTCGGGAGCAGAGGCTTCCCCGATCGCCACCACGTGGCTGAACACGCTCACGTCCAGGGCCGCCAGCAACACCTTGCACAAGTACCCGACCACGGTCCGTGCGGCAGTCTCCCGAGCCGAGGCTCGTTCCAGGATGTTGCGGGCGTCATGGGTGTTGTATTTGATCATCCCCGCCAGGTCGGCATGCCCCGGGCGAGGGGCGGTCATCCGCCGGCGGGGCTCGTGGCCACCGAAGGGGCTCATCTCCTCCTCCCACTTGGACCACTCGGTGTTGCGGACGATCACCGCCACCGGGCTCCCCAGCGTGTAGCCGTGACGCACCCCTCCCATAATCTCCAACTCGTCGCGCTCCAGCTTCATCCGGTTACCCCTGCCGTACCCCATCCGCCGGCGAGCCAATTCCCCCGCCAGATCCTCGGCGTTGAACGCCAAGCCAGCCGGTACACCCTCCACGACAGTCACCAGCCCGGGCCCGTGGGATTCGCCAGCAGTAAGAAAACGCAGCATTCCAGAGATGCTACCCGTCGGTTCTGCCCGTCCCCTGTCGGTTCCCCTGAGCGTGGGCAAGTCAGGTTAGGACACTAGGCGGGAGAAGCCGTTCTCGGAGAGGCAGTCAACTTGTGTAGGTAGTTTGCCGCCGTTGATAGTGTCTAACCTTTGTTGCATTCCCTGCAGGTGAGGCAACCACAAAACAGAAGGTCATGGTCACACATTTCCACCAACGCCTCAGGACTTTCCAATGACAGACAGTCGACTCGAAGCGGCGAGGAGTCTCCTAAGTCGCTATGCCGAGGCCGAAAAAGAAGCCAACACCACCTCGGCCATCCGTGATTTCCTTCTGGCAACCGGTCTGGCTCTCTCAGACGAAATCCAGGAGGAGGAAAACCCCTCTGATACCTCACGAGATCAGGCAGACCTGGCGGTTCCCCACAAAAATATCTACATCGAGGTCAAGCTCCGTATAGGAACGGGCGCCGACAGCTCGGAACCGAGCCAAGGATTCATTGACCAGATTGATGGTTATGTGGAGGAGGCTAGGGAGCCGTCCGCGGTCGGCCTCTTGACAGATGGAAAACACTGGATACTGCGAACGCTCAGCGACCAGCCCGAAATAGTTAGAGCGCCGCCCTACCGCTTCACACTCGAACGCCCCACCCAATGGCTAGGCCTATTCGAGTGGCTGCGGGACAACGTCTTCATCAATCGCGCTTACCTGCCATGCACACTAGACAGTCTCAGGACGGGATTCGGTCCGGCTTCACCTGTTTATGACCGGCATGTCACCGCCATTGGAGCCTTGTACTACGACAATGGTGACAGCCCCTCCGTGAAGATAAAACGCGAACTGTGGGAAATGCTTTTGGGTGCCGCACTAGGGGAGATTCGTGACGTGGATCTCGATGATCTATTTGTGCGTCACACGTATTTGGTCACCGTAGTAGGCATGATCACACAGGCCTCGTTTGGCCTTGATATCAATGAAAGGGCCGCCAATGACCCCTTCGATCTCGTGCTTGGCGGAAAGTTCCGTGAAGTAACAGGCCTCGTGGATGTTGTGGAGTCAGACTTTTTTTCTTGGATTGTGGAGGTACCGAATGCATCAGCTACGATCCGGTCTATAGCCCAGCACGTACTCAGCTTTAATTGGGGCACGGACACACCATCCACGCTCGCCCCCCTATTGTATCAAACAGTCATCCCAGCTGAGGAGAGAAAACAACTCGGTGAGTACTACACACCGGATTGGCTTGCTTCGGAGATTGTCAAGACCGCTGTTACCGATCCTTTGAATCAAAGGGTGCTTGATCCGGCTTGTGGATCCGGTTCCTTTTTAGTTGAAAGTATTCACCATCTTGCTCAGGCCGCGGATTCCGCAGGCCTTCCACCGTCCGCAATCCTCGCCAAACTTCAGAAGCAGGTAATCGGTATTGATGTGCATCCCGTGGCAGTTCACCTTGCGCGGGCCGCCTGGGTAATGGCCGCGCGTAATGCTATAACCGAAGGCTGGATCCCTGACGTGGCCGTACCGGTTTATTTAGGCGACTCATTGCAACTTCTCTACGAGAAGGAACCTATCCTAGGTCGAGAAGAAATACTCATAACGGTCACTGGCGATGCCCGCAACCGGGAATTGCGTTTCCCCCGCAGCCTTGTAAACCGGTCTGACACTTTCGATCTCGTTATGAGTCGGATCGCAGAAGCCATACACGCCGACAACAATCCCCACCTTATTCTTCTTGACCACGATATGAACGACGATGAACGGGCGGTAATGGGTCTCGCAGTACAGACCTTGCAAGAACTGCATGTCGAATCTCTGAACCACATTTGGGCGTACTACACCCGTAATCTGGTGCGTCCTATTTCCATCTCAGAAAGCAAAGTGGATGTGATCGTCGGCAATCCTCCATGGTTAACCTACAACAAAACGATTCAAACGCTGCGTTGGAAGTTGAGGAACCTCAGCAAAGCACATAGGATTTGGGTGGGTGCCGAATACGCCACCCACCAAGATATCGCAGGGTTGTTCTTTACTCGATGCATGGACCTCTACCTTGAGGAAAGCCGAAGGGGATCAGCAAACGGCGTGTGCTCTATGGTGCTACCTCACAGCGCGCTCATTGCGGGGCAGTACGAAAAGTGGCGTAAGGGCGAGTGGTTTGACAGTGGCGCGCCTCAAAGACTCGCAGCCGACTTAGAGTGGCGCGATCCTTGGGATCTCGAACCGCTAGATCCCAATGACTTCTTCCCAGTGCCAGCCTGCGTGGTCCACGCACAACGGAGAAGGCAGTGGAGACCCCTGCCAGCTGTGGTGGAGCGTTGGGAGGGGGTCCCAGGTGCAAGCACTCGCTCTACTGCTCAACTCCCTGTATCTGACGAACGCTCACCATATGCGGAACTAGCTCGGCAAGGAGCAACAATCGTCCCGAGGTGTCTGTTCTTCATTGAAGAAATACCCCCGGAAACATTTATCTCCCCTGCAGGAACCATCCACACCAATCCTCGTAGAGGACGACAGGACAAACCTCCATGGAAGCATTTGGACCTTGTACAACTTGCTAGCAGCACCGTAGAAACTAGCCACGTCTTCGATGCATACCTAGGCGAAACCCTAGTTCCCTATTTGACGCTGGATCCTGTCCGGGTCGTCTTACCTATTAGTGCTGACCCTGAGACGAAGGAAATTGATGGTGCTCAGCTTGCTAGCCTGATGACGTCCGAAGATGTTGATCCTGCCAGTTTGGCACCTCGAACCCGTAGCCGCTGGACGGAGATGAGTAGTCTGTGGGAAGACAACAAGGGATCGAATAATCAATTGAACTTGCTTGGGCAGCTGGACTATATGAAAAAACTGTCCGTCCAGTTCAGCTGGCAACATGATAACAAGGGCCAGCCTTACCGCGTCATCTACAGTTCTTCCGGAAAACCAACAGCCGCTATCGTGAGGAACCCGAAGGTTGTCATAGACTACACGCTTTTCTGGATACCATGCCAAACTCTCATTGAAGCTTATTATCTAATAGCTATTATCAATAGCGACAAACTTCGCGACAGTATCGTTCCTTTTATGCCAAAGGGTCAGTTTGGACCTCGGCATGTCCAAAAGCACCTTTGGAGGTTGCGAATTCCTCGCTTCGATCCTCGCCAATCCATCCATCTCGCAGTTTCCCGCGCCGGCCAAGCGGCAGAAGCAGAAGCAACAAAAAGGCTGGACGAGATTCAGTCTCACGCCACTAAACCGATATCAGTCAGGAAGGCCCGAAGGGAACTGCGATCCTGGCTGCCTGAATCATCAAAAGGACGGCTAGTCGAAGACGCCGTATCACACCTCCTCGAGAGATCATAAGATTACCGACCCAAGACGCAGTCGAACCTACCTGGCCGGTGCCCCGGATAGTGCTTTGGCGGCTCATCGGAAATTAGGGGGGAGTGATGGTTGCGAGGAGTTGCCAGTTGGGTTTGCCGGCGTATAGGAGTGCTCTGATTCGGTAGTTGGCGAAGTTCCGGAAACCGAACGCTGCTCGTTTGATCCGCTTGATCAGGTTGTTCAATCCCTCGGTCGGTCCGTTCGTCACCGCCGATAGATGCCAGTTAGTGATCTGGGTAGCCCAACGGGCGATGGTACGCCCGAGCCTTTGCGTTTCTGGTGGGAGCGATCGGTCCTGGAGATCCCCAGACAGCTGCTGGGTGAACTCGGCGGCCAGTTTCGGATCCCCGATTTGGTAGATGTCCCGGACGCTTTCCTTGGCGTACCAGGCGTCTCGTACCTCCCCGTAGGGGTCACCAGCCCGAAGCAGCCCTTGGATGCGGTTCTTCCCGCGGTCATCGACACGTTCATGGGCCATGACCAACAACCGTCGGATCCGGTAGAGAGGATCGCTTTTCCGTCCGCGGTGTCCCAGCGTTTCGTTCTGTACCCTCCGGCGGACCAGATCTACGGAGTGGTTGGCCAACCGGACCACATGAAACGGATCCGCTACCTGATCGGCATGCGGAAGCACCTTGTCATAGGCCACCTGGTAGGGACCTGACATGTCCAACACCGCCCACCGAATCGCCTTACACCATTCAGTGGACTGGTCGCGGAACCATGAGGCGGCGCTTTCAGCGGTTCTACCAGGCACTATGTCCAACAACTGACGACTCCTGACGTCCACCACAGATGTGCACCACTGCTTGGTCTTCCACTTGCCTTCCCGCCAGAACAGGGTCTCGTCCACCCCCACCGCCTCCACAGCACCGAACCGGTCGATGTCGGCTTCCAACAGGGCGTCACCCCAACGGATCACCTCTCTGTTCACCGTGTGCCAATCACACCCCAACTCCTCGGCCACCTCCGCAACGGTGCGCCCCAAGCGTCCCACCTGCCAGGTCGCCCACCGCCCAGCGCGAGATGTCAACAAGGCCCGTTGCGGCGCCACCGACAGGTCCTGTTCCACAAAAGACCCGACACCACAGGACGGATCCGCGCACATCCAACGGCGTTTCCGCCACCACAGCCGTACCGGACGACCGAACACCGGAAGATCCACCAACCCCACCGGCCGGTCGCCCTTCGACCATACCCTCCCCCCACATACATCACAGACCGGTCGTTCCGACCTGGTACGCACCGTGACCCACAACGACCCGTTGCTCCGTTCCTCAACACCTACCACGTCAACAACGCCCAGGCCCACCAGCAACTCGCACATCAGCGTAGGATCAACAACCACAGGGGTCCTCCTTTGATTCGGATGTCCTTCAACACCCGATTATGGAGGACCCCCACTCACACAGACGGAATCACCACTCCCCACTCATTTCCGAAGACCCACTTTACTTGACGGTACTTTGCGGCGACCGCTCTGGGGGCTTGGCCTGCCGAACTGCCGAAGTCTCTCTGTTCTTCTAAGCAAATGAGGATTTATGCCGGAGACATGGGGCAATCCAAGAACTGCCATTCTTAGGCCAGACTCAGTTTGGTGGATTACTAAGAGCCCATCTATTCAAGATATAGCAGCGGCCATGGCAGGCTCTCCTCCCAGCGGCCACGGGCATGCCACAGTGACTCCCACGAATGCGCGGTCTCAAGGCAGCAGTATCGCCCACCAGGCGCCTGCCACCAGAAAGGGCGCGAAGGGGAGTTGGGTCCCTCGGTGGGCGCGGCGGGCGATGATCAAAGCCACAGCCGCCGCTCCCCCGATCAGAAACCCCGACAGGATCGCTCTCAGGGCCACCTCGACCCCCCAATAGCCGCAAACCAGGCCCAGCACCGCCGACAGCTTGACGTCGCCCATACCCAGTGCGCCCCGCCCCAGGACCGACAGCGCTCCCATGCCCAGCAGGCACAGCCCTGCCCCTAGCGCGGCGTTCCCCAGCCGCCCCGGTGTCCCGTCGAGCAATGCCCCCGCCACCAGCAGGACGGCGATGGCCACTGCGCCCGGATAGAGAATCCGGTTGGGGATCAGCCGGTGCTCCAGGTCGGTTATCACCACAGAGGCGGTCACGGTCGCCCAAACGAGATGGGCCGCGAGCACGCCCCTCCATCCCACTGCGGTCAGCATTGACGCCCATCCCATCCCCAGGATGACCGAGAGCAGCCACCGGGTGGCGGGCCGCCACGACTCCGGCCTTTCCAAGCCGCGCCCTTCCAGCCGGCGGGTAATCCAGGCGTCCACCGCCGGTCCGATCGCAAACCCCGCCAGCAAAGCCCCTCCCACCTGGATCATTTGGCGCCGGTCTCCCCCGTTCTGGCAACCCGTTCCATGAGGCCGGACGGAGCCGCGCGCCCCGTCCATATCTCGAAGGAGGCCTCCGCCTGGGCGGCCAGCATCTCCAGCCCGTCGGAGGCAGGCTTCCCACACTCTCTCATCCACCTTACGGCTCCAGTCGCCTCCCCACCGGCGAGGTAGGCCATGTCGAACAGGCCCGTGGAATCTTCCAGCAGACTCACCGGCAGTTGTCCTCCCCTCATACCCAGGGGGGTGGCGTTCACCACCACCGCTCCCGCCAGGTTCTCTCCCCACTCCAGCGGTCGAAACGGGACGTCGACCCGCTCGGCCAAAGCCGAGACCGCCTCGGGGCGGCGCGCCGAGCACCACAGGTCCCGGTCCTCCAATGCCACCATCGCCGCCGCGGCGGCGCCCCCCGCCCCCCCCCCCC
>VXOZ01000475.1:0-1673 GCA_009839775.1 Chloroflexota bacterium
GCAGGCTGGACTCCCTGCATTGGCCCTATCCTCGCCGGCATCATCGCGCTCGCCACCACGCGCGATACTGTCGGTCAGGGCTCTTTGCTCCTGGCACTTTACTCCGCTGGGCTGGGTATCCCCTTCCTCTTGACGGCAATCGGCCTATCCCGCGCCGTCCCGATACTGCGTTGGATGAACCGTCACGCCCACACGGTAGAGGTAGTCAGCGGCGGCTTCCTGATCGTGGTAGGCATAATGTTGTTTACAAACACGTTTGCCCTACTCAACGCCTACTTTGCGTGGATACCGATTTTCTAGCGATAGGCAGACCGACGACACTCGCGCCGGTAGCGCAGGTTTGTATCCCGCGCTCGGTGGCGTAGGTTTGCAACCTGCGCCCATCTGCCGCACAGACAGTCGCCGTTCACCCTTCGACACGCTCAGGGCGAACGGCTGCGCGCGCCTGGGGCGGAGGGAACGCGCGAGCAAATACCCACCTCCCCCATTAACGCAGGAACGTGGGGTTTATTCACCCCACGCTCTCAATGCTATGCTTGCGCAAACTGCAAGAACATCACGGCACGCGATAGACCTCTGTCGCAGGCTTCACCGGACGCGGCATCCAGAGCGGCCTGCGCAATGCGTTCGTTCCTTCTGCCGGCCGTGCCTTCTTAAGCCATTCCAAGTAAACTTCGTGGGACTTGCGCGTATCCACGAAGACGTCGCCGTACTGGTCGTCCGCGCCAGCCGTTTCTACGCGCACCTTCTGGTGCCAGCAGTGCATGCCGCTCACCGGGTCCGGATGCACGGGGAACGTCAGGTTCTGATGCACACCCGATTCCTTCCACCAGATGCGCTGGGAATCCGGATCGTCGCTCTCGAACGGCCCGATGCCTTCAATCTGGCGCATGAACCACTGGCCCTCGCCGACACTCTTGAAATCAACATGCGCCGTAGACCAGCGTTCGCCGCCGTTTTCTTTCGAGAGGCGCCAGCGCCCGAGATGATGCGAACACGCCACGATGCCGGGGCGAATGCCTTCCGTCACCCAGACGCGGATGACAAAATAGCCGATTTCGGTGTTGACCCGCGCCAAGGCTCCGGTCTCAAATTCCAGCCGCTCGGCGTCCTGCGGATGCACCCACAGCGGATTGGTATGTGAAATCTCATACAGCCACTTGGCATTGCCGGCGCGTGTATGGATGAGCGTCGGCAAGCGGAAGGTCGGCAGCAGCACGTATTCGCCCTTGCCGTGGTCGATGTTTTCACGATGCACGTGGCTCTTGATATAGGTCGGCACGGCATATTCCGACCACTTGAAATCACGCAGGGTGTCGGAGAAGAATTCCAGCTTGCGCGATGGCGTATGGAAGCCTTCAACCGCCTTGCCGTCAACCTCCACGCCGAGGACTTCGCCGTTCTTCCGCACCTGATGCGTCACGGGATCAACCTCAGCACCCTCCAGATCATCCTCTGACAACGGATTCTCGTGTACCGCATATGTATCGTGCTTCACCTCAAACGCGCCGTACTTGCGCATGTACGCCAGCGGCGTGAGGTCCTCTTTCTCTGCCGCCTCCGGGAGACCGGGCACGCTATTCTCGAAAATCCACTGGTAGTACTCGCTGATGGTGAGGTTCTCGCCGGGGCGGTAGGGTGATTCAAAGAACTCCCGCACGCCCAAGCTGACA
>VXOZ01000475.1:1683-6684 GCA_009839775.1 Chloroflexota bacterium
CTCAATCCAGAATTCGTACTCTTCCCACACTTCTCCTGGATTCGCTTCATACGTGAATTCGAACGATTCCCCGCCCTTTTCCCGCGCCACGCGCATGACCGGCTGTCGAAACGCGATCCACGCGCCAGCCTGCGTTTCCTGGCTCATGAGATCATGGCGCTCGGCGCCGTTGCCCATGGGCAGCACGTAGTCCGCAAACCACGCCGTCTCGCTCCACACGGGTGTCAATGCGGCGTGCACTCCGATCTGTTCTTCATCGCTCAGCATTTCAATCCACGAAGCGCCGTCCGGATTTGTCCACACCGGGTTATAGACGCGGGTGAAATACGTGTCCACCTTGCCGCGACCCTCTTTGAGGAAGTGCGGGAGCAGAATGCTCATCTCGTGGTGGGCCAGGGGATATTCGCGGGGCCATAGGAGTTCGCTCCACACTTGCTGCGGTGGTGGCTTGATATAGGGCGCGGGGGCGAATTTGTTCCAACTGTTGGGCGACGTGCCGCCGCGCGTGCCGATGCTGCCGGTCAACACGCCAAGGAACGTCAGGCAGCGCGAGACCTGCCAGCCGCCTTCATTGCCGGATGCCGCGCTGCGCCAGACGTGGCTGGCGAACGCCGTGCCTGCCGCCGCGATGTCACGCGCCACCGCCACGATCTGATCGGCCGCCACGCCGCTCTCCTGCGCGGCAAACTCCGGCGTAAACGAGGCGTAAAACTCCTTGATAGCAGCGATGAAATTGTCGAATGTGGCATCCACATCGGGATGCTCCGCGTTCATAAACTGCCGCCAATTGAGCCACTTTTCCATGAAGTCGCGGTTGTAGCGGTCTTCTTGAAGAATGACGTTCGCCATAGCCAGCAGTATCGCCGGTTCTGAACCCGGCCAGGACGAGAGCCAGTAGTCCGCCCGTGAAGCCGTGTTCGAGAGGCGCGTATCGATGACGGCGATCTTCGCGCCGGAAAGCTTCCCCTCAATGATCCGCTGGGCGTGGGGATTGAAATAGTGGCCGGTCTCTAAGTGCGCGCTGATCAGCAGCATAAAGCGCGAATTCGCATGATCGGGCGAGGGTCGGTCGGCTCCTTGCCAGAGCGTATACCCCAGGCGCGCGGCGGAGGAACAGACGTTCGTATGGCTGTTATGCCCGTCCACGCCCCAGGCCTGCAGCACGCGGTCCATGTAGCCATCGTGGCCGGGACGGCCCACGTGATACATGACCTCAGTGCGGCGGTCTTCCTGCAAGGCTTTGCGAATGCGCGCGGCCAGCGTGTCGAGCACTTCATCCCACGTGGTGCGTTCCCATTGTCCGGAACCCCGGGGACCGGTGCGCTTCATGGGGTAGAGAATCCGCTCCGGGTCGTGCACTTGGTTGATCGTCGCCGGGCCCTTGGCGCAATTGCGGCCGCGGCTGCCGGGATGCGCCGGGTTGCCCTCGAACTTGCGGATGCGCATATCCTCTTTGTCGATATACGCCAAGAGACCGCATGCCGCTTCGCAGTTGAAGCACACCGTGGGCACCAACATGTAGTTCTTGGAGACTCTCTGCGGCCAGGCATCCGGGTCGTACTCCGTCCAGTCGTCCCACTGGTCAACCGGCGGGTAGTTCGTCAGTTGGCCTGACTCCGGAAACTGCGGTTCAAATACCGACATTACGCAGACACTCCTCTCGCTAGCTCAGCGGCAGCGCTTGGCCGGCTCTTACCCATATGTCTTCGAAGAGCAGCAGCCCTATGAGAGCGAAACCGCCCGCAACGATGGCAGCAATCGGTGCCAATCCCACGGAGATTGCAATTAGCAATACAACCGGCACTACGTGCCCTAAACCAACGACTCCGATCCAAAAGCGCTGTGCATACTGACCGCGCACGATCATCTGCACGGCTTTGGCCGCATCTCGCGTGCCGTGGGGCAGCCACAACTCGCCAACCAGAATAATGAAGAGATTAGCCACCAAGCTCCACAGCAGTACGGTGCGCAGGAATTCCTGTGTTTGCTCTGTACTCTCAACGACAACTCCAAGAATCGCCAGCGAGGCTGCTCCGGCCATCGCAGCTTGCACCAACAGGTGTACGGGCAACGCCGGGCTTAGCCAGAGGTCGCGCGCTTTTGATTGCGCAAAGAGAAATCCCGTATAGATGGCGGCCATGATCGCCAGGATGCCGCCCGGCCACCAGAGAATCTGAACGACTCCACCCGCTCCCAGTAGTGCGGCGAGAACGCTCAATCCCGCTACCACGCCAAAGAACAACAAGATGAACGTGCCGATTGCGATCCACGAACGCCACTGTGGACGAATGAGAATGGTCAAGAAACGATCGGGACGCTGGAGGTCCCAGACCAGGAGACCGGCCGTGATTGCGAGGAAGATCAGGGCCAGAATTGGGCCTCCCCAGGCCAGAAGAGGGTTATCGGCTACCAGGCCCAATGTAAGTCCCGCCGCAGGCAACAAGAATGCGCCGGCGGCAATTGACTTTGTCCAAATGTAGGCGCTGACTTTCCAACCCCACGGCGACGGGTGTTCTACGTCATAGACCGTCTTGGCCGACTTTGCCACTAAGTCCTGCAGCAAATTCTCACTATCATGCAAGGTGGCGGCGCCGCTGCCGTGAGCAACACCGTTGCCGTTGGCAGCGCTGCTGCCACTTGCGTTCGGCATCTCATTCCAAATGCCGTAGTCTTGGGCAGGGGTCGCAGCCGATGGGGTCAACGTGCTTTCGTCGGCATCGATGTAGAAGAGCTTCGGTACGGTGCCCTTTTCCGGTTTGCGCACCTGCACGGGTTCTCGTGAAATCAACTGAGAAATGTAGGTCGTAGGATCGTCCAAGTCGCCCGAGACAATGGCTTGAGTCGGGCAGACGACCTGGCACGAGGGCTCCAACCCAACCTCTACCCGATGGGCGCAGAAATTGCATTTGGCAGCAGTATGCGAATCAGGGTCGATGTGAAGGGCGTCATACGGGCATGCCTGCAAGCACGCTTTGCAACCGATACACCGCTCGGGATCGAAGTCGACGATGCCATCCTGATGGCGGCGGTACAGCGCAGTGACCGGACAAGACGGTATGCAGGGAGCATCATCGCAGTGGTTGCACCGCAGCACGGTGAAGTGGCGGCGGTTATTGGGAAACTGGCCCGTCTCGACGTACTTCACCCACGTGCGGTAGACACCCAACGGCACGTCATGCTCGGACTTACACGCCACCGTGCACGCATGGCAACCGATACACTTTCGATTGTCGATGAGAAAGCCAAGTCTCATGGCGCTACCTGTACCTGCTGGGGTGTTGTTCTGGTGCCCAATTATACAATAGAGCTTATCGCGCTACCACTTTGAAACTTGCGCTCGGGGCAGCTATGATTTCAGACCGTATTCGCGGATAGCCTTTTCCACAGACTCGCACCACCCCAACAACAGATTCAATTCGGTTTCCGTAGGTCGCCGTGAAATTGGAAACTTTAGGTTCTTGCCCGAAGAACTGAAAAGCCCAGTATCAATAGCCTGCTTGTGGAGGTCACGAATCATCTCCTCCGGCATCGCGCTTTTTGCTTCAACTCCATAGTCTCCAAGAAGTGATGTGTAAAAGGACTGACCATATCTACAATCGGGGAGGTAGCCGTAACAGAAGACAACGTATGCCTTGTCGAATTCGACACGCAACGCAAACCCTACGCTCCCCCACCAGATGGGCAGCGAACGTTGTTTTCCAAAATCGAGGATCTTGGCAAGGACATTGCGACCGTTCTCGTCGAGCGCAGCCATGAATTCATCCTCTGTCAACGGGGGTCTGGGAGGAGAAGGCGTAGCAGGATCCTCGTCGATTACTGTCTCAAAAGCCAGAAGACGATTCTCGCTATTGTCCTCAAAGAGCTTAAACTCAACGCACGTCACGCGGAGGCCTTTGTTATTCAAGAATTCTGCCGTTTGCTTGACCTCAGGAGTAATCTGCTGACCAACAATCACAATGCGTTGATCCTTATTGAGGTGTACAGATCGATCGAGACCAAAGTGATTGCGGTGACACTCGGCTAAAACGAGCGAACTGTTCTTTCGGTAGCAGCGAAAGATCTCCTCCAACCGTTGAGCATCAAAACCCGCAACGGACGACACATACTCCAATGCCTGGCCGATCGCGTTGCGGGATGCTGTGCCGCGCTTCAATTCCACTACAATCACGTTGCCTTGCCGATCCAAGCACAGTAGATCAATGTATCCGTCCAAATCTGTGCGCACCTGACGCCCAATTACGAGGACCTCGCCTTTCTTCAGAATGGCGTCAGGATTGGATTCAAGCCAGTCTTCTAGCACGACTTCCTCATGCTCGTCCTCAAAAGGAGTAAGCTCAAACTCGACAAACGTATCCTTTGGCTGTATCTGAAAGATCCTCATAGCCCCCTGCCATCACAACAAGTGTTTCAATCACTCTTGTATATGCGACACAATCCTCATGCAGAAGACTCGAAACCAAAACTATCGAGCTCGTCGCGGGGCGCGCGTTCCAGCAGTTCAATCGTCGCTTGGGCCACCGTGATACCGCCAAAGAGCACTTCATGTAGCAGCTCTGTGATTGGCAACTCTACATTCAGTTGCTGTGCCAAGCGCACGGCGGCGCGCGTGGTCGGCACGCCCTCGGCCACGTTAGTCATTGATTCAAGGATTTCATCGAGTGACTTACCCTGCGCCAATTGCTCGCCCACATGCCGGTTCCGGCTCTGCCGGCTAGCGCACGTCGCCATGAGGTCGCCGAGCCCTGCCAGTCCGGCAAACGTGAGCGGCTGCGCCCCCATCGCCACGCCGAGACGCGTCATCTCAGCTACGCCGCGCGTCAGGAGCGCCGCTTTCGCGTTGTCGCCTAACTGCAAACCGTCGCAGATGCCGGCGACTATCGCCATCACGTTCTTCAGCGCCCCTCCCAACTCAACGCCAAAGACATCCGTACTCGTGTAGATGCGAAAGCGCGGGAGCATGAGCATCTCCCGCGCCTGCCGCGTCAGTGCGGTGTCCGTGCC
>VXOZ01000235.1 GCA_009839775.1 Chloroflexota bacterium
TCGTCGGCCTCTTCGGCGCGCTTCGTCAGGTTCGGTAGTGCGAGTTGCTGAAGCATGTCGCCGGCGAGTGCTCTCTTCACGTGATCCAGCGAGGCGAAGCCCACGACGGTGTTGCCGGCGCGAATGTTGAAGTCGATGTCCGGAAGTGGTTCGATCTGTTCGTAGCTTTCCAGCTGCGCGACCAGCCTTAGGAAGAGACGTAGTTTGCATATTTCGGCAGCCTCTTTCATGAGATCCACGCCGTATAGGTTGTGGACGATGATTGATTTGAGTATGAAGTAGCTCTCGTTGGCGTGGTCCGCGACGCCACCGAGCACTTCGCGAAAGTCTCGCATGGTGTCCGGGTGGTGCTTGCGCCCTGTGCGCGCCAGATCGTCGAGAAACCCCTGCATGGATTCTAGGCACGTGACGTAAATCGGTTCCAAGATGTTCAAGGCGGCAAAGAGGAATGCACCGGAGCCACACGTAGGGTCCAGGATGGAGATCCGGCTGATGGCGCTCCAGAAGCCACGAACCAACTCGGGCCCTTCGCTCGCGGCTATTACATCTTGGGCGAACGTCTCGATGTCGAGGTTGTAGGTGACGAGGTCGTTGATCGAGACTACCTCCCCGTTGGCAAGTTTGGCGTGGACATCATCGTAGCGCTGGCGGCGCGCGATGTGCTCGCGCCATGTCTCGGTGGGTAGGCCGTAGTCCGCCGGCGCAACGCTGTTCCACTCTCCGCGTTTCGAGACGTCGGCCAGGCCGGCGGCTATCTGGGGCGGAAGCTCCCGCCTCCTGTCAAGGTCGCACCGCTTTTGGACGTCATGAGTGATGCCATGGCGAACCGAGTCGAAGAAGTACCGGTCTGGGTTGTCGGATAGCAAACGCCAGACGCCGCCGCGAGGCCCGAAGGCTATGGGACACTCCTTTTGCGCCTCGTCGAACAGAAAGGGGATTACGGTGTTCCGGCTGATGTATCCGGTGATGTCTTCCTTGGTGTAGTAGGCGCCCATCTGTTTCTGGTTGATGTACTTCTCGAAGATGTAGCCGAGGACGTCCGGGTTGATTTCGGTGCCGTCGTGGAGTGGCCTATCGTCCAAATGCCAATGGTAAGCATCGAAGAAGTCGAATATGCGTTGGAAGGCCACGTCCGGGATGTGTATTGCTTGTCTGTCGCGTTCCAGGTCATGAACCTCGAAGAGGCCGCCGTTCAGGTAGGGAACTGTGCCCAGGAGCTGGGCGAGGTCGGGATCTCGGTCGGCTGCGGGCTGGCTAAGCCCTTCATGGAAAAGGCGTAAAAGGAACAGGCGGTAGAAGCTCTGGAAGCGGTCTTTACCATGTTCGACCTGCATGCGGCCTAGACGGTTGCGCAGGTAGTCGACGTCTCCATCCAGGAATCCGCGCTTCTGGATGAAGTAGATGAACATCATGCGGTTTAGCATGAGGGACGCGTACCACTCCCGATCCGCAAGAACCTCGATGCCGGCGATGAACCCGAGGAAAGCGTCGTGTTCCTTCCTGAACCGGTCGTAGAATCTCTTCGTTACTCTCTCGACGTCGAAGGCTGCTCGGACCCGGCCGGACACATCGACGATGGTGAGGTCGGCTTCCTCGTCGAGCCTAAAGGCGAGGCGCTCCAGCTTTTGGATGAGTGCTTCGCCCGGTTGTTCCCGATGGTAGATATGTTGGCGTGAACGATCGGGTTGGCCGGGCTCGCGCTTGACCCATTGCCAGTACTGGGCCGCCCCGTCGTGTGTGGCGTAGACAATGATGTGTTCTCGGACCGTCTTGGTGACGACCTTCTCGATCTTCTGCCTGGTCGGATGGTCCGGAAAGGCGGCGTCACGGTCGGCGACGTATTGGTAGGCGACCATGCCGCGCTTGTGTGCGATCGCGTTGAGGCAGAACGTGCTCCCGGAGATGTTGACCTCTGTAGTGCCGCCACCGTGATCCCAGCCGAGCTCATCGACGAAGAGTGCCCGGAGGTCGAAGCTGGCCAAGTGGTTCCTGATTCTGTTCCTGTCGAGCGCGGGAGGCATTTGTATCTCTTACTGGCCGACTAGGCCCAACGAACAGATGATCTGAGGTTCGTGGGGTTCGTCCTCGTCATGCATGACACAGAGCCGGTCTTCGTCTCTGAGGGCAATGACCAACTCCGCTAGGGCCTCGTCGGAGATGCTGCTCCTCATCTGACGGTTCAACGTGTCCACTGCGGCTTGGCGCAAGGGGTATCGGTAGATGTCGTTTATTGCCCGGCGCAACGGCTCGGTGTCGAATAAAGTGTCCTTGATGCTGTCCGCGTAGCTCTTAAGTCGCTCGTAGGCTCGGAAACGAGCTCCGGAGGGTCGCCCAAGTTGACCGCCGACGGCGTTCTCCTCGCTGGTGATGTGTTCGGCCGCCTTCCGAACAACGTCGTGATGGTTCGCGTGACGTTCGACTGCGGGTGTGGCAGGGAAGCATTGGGCGGCGCGGAGAATCTCGAACTGGCTCTCGGTCACGCTCTGCCCGGAGCGGTCCATCCAAGCCAGGGCGTCATGCCCCTGGTTCGTGCGCATATAGACCAGCGCACCTTCGGGTCTTTCCGGGGTTGCCTCGTAGGGCTTGGACGAGTAGACAACGGACGGCATGTCCTCGATCTTCTTCCTCAGCGATGGGTCGGCACCCGTCGCATTCTTCCAGATCTGGTACGCGTAGGAAGAGAGGTCGACCTCCGCTTCGTCGTCGCCATCGAGGATTCCGGCCCGTTCGTTGTAGAGATCGAGGACCGCGCGTTCGTCCTCGTCTTCGAAGAAGGCTTCGTCCGTGCCAACGACTTCGGCGTTTTCGTGGAGTCGGGACCGTACGCGGGCCCGGAGCCGAATCACACGCTCGATCCCGTCGGCAGGAAGGAAGGAATAGCAGAGGATGTCGTGTGCCTGCTGGCCAATGCGGTCCACCCGGCCGGCCCTCTGGATCAAGCGGATTATTGCCCAGGGAAGATCGTAGTTCACGACGATGGCGCAGTCCTGGAGGTTCTGACCTTCGCTCAGCACGTCGGTGGCGATCAGAACCCGAAGTTCCTTTCCGGGAGGAATCTGCTCGCCCCTTTCGTGGCTCCTGGGACTGAACCGCCAAGCGATCCTGGTCGGATCGGCGTGGTTGCCTGTGACGGCGGCTATCCGTGATAACCCGCGGGATGACAACTGACTTGCGAGGTACCGCACGGTATCGGCGAACTGCGTGAACACGAGGACCTTCTCTTCGGGGTGCTCGTGGACAAGCAATCGGTGCAGCGCCTCGAGTTTGGCATCCTGGGCGGCATCCCATTCCCCGAAACTATCCAACATGGTGCGGAGCACTCGTACGTCTGCCGCGAGGTCGTCGCGGAGCCCTGCGGCGAAATGACGCGAATTCAACCACCGGAAGCGCCTTTTGTACCTGCCGGCGTACACGTCGTAGGTTTGTGCGGCTCGTCTTTTGAAGTCCGTCTCGGTACGCAAGAAGGAGGATGCAGCCGGCGGCTCTGAAAGATCGTCCGCCTCGTCATCGTCGAAGAAATCGCCCACGGCGTCTTCCGCGTCCTCGTCGAAGGAGTGGGTGTCCAACATGCCGGCATCGGCCGTGCCAATGGGGAGTGGTAACTGGTTCTCCACGGCGTGGAGGAAGATGAAGTTCCGGAGTACATGCCGTTCGACTGAGAGCAGGAACGCGTGACCGCTGCTTTCGAGGCGTTTGAACAGATTTGTTCGGCAGAACCCCATCAGACGCCGGCCTGCACGGGAGAGGTCGTCGAGGACCCTGGCTTCGGTTGGGGTCGGCGGGGCGTCGGGGGACGGAGTCACATAGTTGCCGAGACCGTATCGCGGCAACTTCAATCCGTTGATGTCGTTTACGACGCCATTGGTGAAGAGTTGGGCATACTGCCCATCGACATCGAAGCGGACCGTCTGGGGAACGCGGACAGGGAAGTAGGATTTGCTACCGCCTTCGAACGTCAGGTATTTCCGGCCGTTGTTCTCGTCCGTGCTGGCGTAGTTGTCCTGGATGAAGCTGCGTGTTCGGCGCACGAGATAGAGCCGCATCAGCTCCCGCCAATCGTCGGGATGGGTCGATTGGTCGAACGCCGCTAGGGAACGCACGGAGGCTTGGTGTCGGCGAATGAACTCTGTCTCGCCGATTTCTCGCAACAGACGTTCGGGGCGAACTCCGAGGTCCTGGTCCTCGGGCACGAACAGGCGCAGTTGGTTTGAAAGGTCGACGTACGTTTTGTTATAGGGGGTTGCCGACAGCAGGATGCACCTGCTGTCGTTCTCCCTGATGTATTCCTGAAGGGCACGGTACCGTTTCCCTTCCCGGTTTCTGAGGTTCTGGCTCTCGTCGATGACGATGAGTCGGTAGCGGCGCATTCTGGGAAGTTCCCTTATCACCCGACTGATCGACAGCACGCGGGCACGCATGCGGTAACGCTCTCGGTAGTCCTCCCACATCGGGACGAGGTTCTTGGGACAGAGGATAAGGGTCTCGAGCCCGTGATCGTCCTCGAATACGCGGGCGAGGGCCGTGGCCATGAGTGTCTTGCCGAGTCCCACGACGTCGCCGATCATGACGCCGCCGCGCCTGTTGAGGTGGTGGGCAGCGATCTTGACGGCCGCCGTCTGAAAGTCGAGGAGCCTGTTGTCGAAGTCGCTTGGAATGCGGAATTCAGTGAGTCCGGCACGCGCTTCGTGGGACAAGTGGTAGGCGATCTTGACGTAGATGTGGAAGGGTGGGATAGGCTGCTCGCGCGCCCAGCTCTCGTCGATGATCTGCGCGAGTTCCTTCGAGATGTCGATGCACCATCGGTCGTTCCACCGGTCCTCGAACCACTCGGCGAGTTTCTGGCAGGCGTCGTGATCGAGCACGTCGACGTTCAACTCCCCCTGTCGAGAGAGCCCTGACAGAGTGAGGTTGCTGCTACCAAGGTAGCCGACAGTGGGGTTGATCGGATCGGGCCTGAACAACAGATAGAGTTTGGCGTGGAGAGCGTGCCTGAGGAACAGCTTGACGACGACCTTTCCCGTCTTGATTTGCCTGGAGAGGTTCCGTAGGCCCGTCTCGTCCTCATTCGTGGGAGCGCCGATCGTCAGTTGCTCGCGGAACTCTTCGGCGAGCCTGACCTTCATACGTAGCGCCGTCTGGTTGTCCAGTTGGCGCCCGTTGGCCGAGAGGCTTCGCGCGATACGGAGCTCTTCCTGCGGCAACCGTTGCATGCCCACCAGGAGGCGGCAGCAGCGGCCTTCGCCACCTGCCCATCGCTCTACGTACTCGTCGATTGATCGCCAGCCGCGGAGGTTGAAGTAGCCCACGCAGAAGTCGGCCCGGTCGGAGACCTCCATGGTCTCGGCCAGCGCCGGGCGCAGATGCTGTTCGATGTTGTCGAAGATGCGAGGCATCAGACAGCCCGATCGGAGAATGCGGAACGCCGCCGCGCGATGATCCCTTGCGGGCTGGGTTCCGAACCGATGAAGAGGTCGGCGGCCCAGATGCCGTGTTCTGACGTGGCCATCGACGGACACGTCAACAGGTCGGCAGGGAAGTCTGCGGTCGCTGGCACGTCGGGACGCTATCCGTCGCCTGTTCGGTTGGTCAACGGCACGACGAGATCACCGTGATCGGTCATCGCAAGCGCGTTCACCAAGCGCTGGTCGGCGGTTACGACGCGGATACCGAGGCGTTGCGCCAGTGCGAGGTACATGAGGTCGTAGACCGGTCGGTCGTGGGTGATGGCGAGCCGGATGGCGTCTCCGCAGATGGTCTCGTCCGCGTGCCATCGGACCGGCATGTCCGGCATGGTGGCAACCAGTTGCCCAGCGGCGCCGCGGTCAACCTGGTCTAGCCGTACCTTGCGCCAAACTGCATTGGCTACTTCGGAGACAAGCAGCCGGGGAGCATGGAGTTCCTCGTCGTCGAGAAGGCCGCGAGCGTTAGCCGAGTCCTCCTCGACCACCAGCCATTTGACCGCGACGCTAGCATCGACAACCAGAGCCACGGTTGATCAATGTCCGTGGTCGCGGTCTTCGCGGATCAGTAGTTCGGCGGGAGTTTGGGGGCGTCCTTCGGACGCGCCGTGGAGTTCTGCCGTTCGTGCGAGAAAGGCAGCTCTCTTGGCGGAGAGGTCGTCCTTCACCGCGTCCACGAGGATGTGACGCACCTCGCCTTCGAGCGACCGGTTGTTACGAGCCGCGCGAATCTTCAAGTCGCGTACGACGTCGTCGGCGAGCAGCCTGACGTTGATCGTTGCCATGGTGGGCTCCCTACGAGCGCCATCGTTTCGATAGCGTGTCAGGAGCGAGTCCGGAACTCAACCCGCAACCCATGAGCGAACGATCGTCGGGCAAGACGGGCTGGCAGCATCCTGCAGGTTGGCACGCTGAGCGCCGGACACCAGCGTGAGGCAAGCGGTCGAGTTTTTGGTGTAAGTAAGGACTCGCATTCGACCGATGCTTGCGATCTGTCGACGCTGAGCGGAATCGCGGGTCACTACTCCGGTCATCCTATTCGCACCCTGTTTCGTCCTCGCGGACGGCGCCGGCACTGCTCTCGCGCTTGCCCTTGTCGCGGGCGGCGGTTCCCTTTGGTCAGTGGAACGTCTGCATAATGCCTTGTGGGCATCTCCCGCTTTGGTCAGCCGGGGCGGCTGTGGATCGGAGC
>VXOZ01000196.1 GCA_009839775.1 Chloroflexota bacterium
ATTCCTCCGGAATCTCCCCAGTCAGGGAATTGCTGCTCAGGTCCAGATGGGTCAAGGCATTCAGCGTGCCCAGCTCCGCCGGAATGCTCCCGCTCAGGCTCTTGCTCGCCAGCCGCAGCTTGGTCACCCGGCTCGGCGTGCCGCCCGTCGTCACCCCTTCCCAACTCGTGAGCGCCGTGCTCGCGCTCCAGTTCAGCGTCGCCGTCCCAACGAGGGTGTCCTTCAGGTCCAATAGCGTCCCACAGTCCAGCACCAGCGCGCGGTTATCTCGGGGACTGGGCACCGCCGTGCCGTTGGCGCAGACCCGCATCGGCGGCGGCTGCGCCGGCGTGAACGTCGTCGTCTCCCCGTCATCCGGCGTGATGTCCCTGTACGCTCCGATCTGCTGGTAGTACCCCTGCAAGCCGCTGGCGTTGGCAATCCGCTTGTTGGCAAACGCATCACTCCCCGCCGCCGCCGTGACGCGGCTCTTCAGGTTCGCCAGCGTCTGCGTGTGCTCCGGGTCGCCGGCGTACGTATCGTGGCGAATTACGTTCACCGTGCTGCTGTCCGGTCGCTCCACGTCCCACTGCGCTACCACCTGCCACACCTCGATCGCGATAGCATTGTGGGCCCCCATGGGCGCCACAAACACCACGCTCTCTTGCCCTGCCATGTGCTCGCTCAATGCCGCCTCCGCCTCCGACACAATCTGATCGAGCTTGGCTTGGTAGGCGCTCGCGCTCAGCAGCGCGTCGCTGCCAAACTGCCCCGCGGCGTGCTCCCGCTGATAGAGCGCGTAGGAGTGGCCCTCGCCCATGCGGTCGAAGGCGAGTGTGAGCGTGGCCGGCCCCGCGCCCAGCAGGTATTCACTGGCCGTGTAATCCACGTAGCATGTTAGGAAGAGATACTCAGTCGAGAGGCCGCCCCGCGCGATGGCGAGGAAGTTCGATTTGGCGGTCTCTTTGTACGCCGGGTTTAGGGTATCTAACGTTACCGTGAACAGAACCTCGAGGAAGGACGTCGACGGCAGCGTGTCGGTGGCCGACAGCCCCAGCCAGAAGCGGACGGCCGCCTCCCGTTGGGCCAGCGTTCTGGCAATCCCCCGCCAGTCACAGCGGACAGAGTTGTTGACACCCGTCCCCCGCACCGCCAAGTGCACCGGCGACGCCTCCGCTAGACGCAGCCCCTTCTCCAGCACCTCTTCCACGGTTCCTGTTGGCGTTTCAGAATGCGCTTCTGCCATGGCGCTCAAGTGTGTGCTGAGCAGAACTGTCAGCGCAAGAGCAAGTCCGAGCCGAGCGGTAGCAGACACCGTGCGCGCAATGGCGTTGCGCTGCTTCAAAGCGCAAAGCGACATCCACCAAGAAGACATCTTTCCCATTGTCTAATTCTCCTCCCGACCCTATCTCCGCTGGCGCTACGACCCCTCCTGTGGCAGGTTCGCTGGCGCTAAGTTGCCGTCGGCGTCCCGTAGCACAAGATCGCGGCGGTCCGTGCCGTCACGAGCCACCGTGAAGAGCGCGGGTGGCGTTACGTACCCTGTATAGCTGGTCCTTGGCGTAACGGGCGCGAATAGAGCGATGCGGGTGCCGTCCGGCGACCACGCCGCTAGGTATGGCACGCCATCCCTTATCTCCAGTTCCGTTACCAACCCAGTCATCTTCCCATCCTCAAGGTTAACTACCCACGCCCCAGGTTCAAGGGAATAGAGAATCTGTCTCCCATCCGGCGACCACGATAACGTATATACTTTGAACTGATGCCGGCTTTTCGGACTGTCTTGGAATAACGTTGCGTTGTCAGTAATGGTAGTGACCAGTTTCTCGTCCGAACCGTCCGCTGCCAGCGTGAAGAGCCCGACGTTATCGCCGGCAAACTTGGCCACCGCGAGCCGTTGCCCGTCCGGCGACCATGACGCCACGCTCAGTACGTCCTCCGCTATGCGCGTCAACTCTGATCCATCAATCCGTACCGTGTAGAGGATCTTCCGAAACGGATCGTACTTCACTTCAGATGCTTCATTTACTAGAAACGCCAGCTTCTTACCGTCCGGTGACCATGCTGGCGGAAACAGCGCAACTCCTACCAACCTGGGTACTGCCGTATCATCTTTCCCCATTGATTGAATCTGCGATAAGCTAAGTGTGCGTAACATAGAAGTAGCGTTGTGCTTTTCCGTTCCGTCCGCCGCCATCGTGTAGAGCCGTGCATGGACGCTACCAGATCCCACGAAACCAACATAGGCGATCCGGTTGCCGTCCGGTGACCACACCGGGTAACGGTCGAGAACGGCATTGTCCGTGAGACGCTTCTTCTCGCCCCTGCTCAGGTCGAATACGGCAATCTCATAGTGGTCGATCGGCCTGCCGGATTCCCTCTCGCAGACGCCACTGACGATGCGGCTTCCATCGGGCGATGCATCCGCAAAGAAGCCGTAGGGTAACCTGGTCCCATCTACGTAGGGTCGATTCTCATTAGGATTAATGTCAAAGAGCCTTCTCAACATGGTTCCTTCACTGTTCACCTCCCATATTGCCTCTGGCCCTCCATCGAATATGAGACGTGTACCGTCCGGCATCCACGCCAAGAAATGGTCGTGGTAAGCAAACGGGGGATAGCCCACCAGAAACTGTCCGCACGGCAGACGAGGATGACCGAAATTGTCATCTATCAGTTCTTGGTCGCGCTTCCTGCGAAGTTCCTCAATCTCCCTTAGCTTCTCTTCATAGGCAATCCTGTCGCGCTCACGACGCTGCTCCGCAAGATCACGTGCCTTCTCATCAGTGATCATGTTTCCGTTATTGTCTTGGTCCCCCGCGCAAGAGGAAAGACACAGCATTAGCACCAACAGAACCAGCCACAGACGTCCCACTTTGTCACTCCAATCCTCAGTCGCGGCTTTGGTAGAGCGCATAGATAGCCATGATATCCAGCGGGTGCGGCGAGCATTCTTCCTTCGATATACGATTGTCCATCACAGATTCTCTGAAGCTTGGATGTCCAATCCCCAATACATGTCCGCCCTCGTGCACTACACCAAAGTAGGCGTAGTGATCCGTGGTGCTGCATCTATTGAATGTCACGACTGGCATGCTCAAGTCATAATTGCCTTCTTCAAAAAATGACTGACTAATAATTATGTCTCTGGTGTGGAAGGGGTAAGTAAGGAGTCTACCCGGCTCAGTGTCCAATAGAGACCCAGCATCCTCCGGACGAAAGGTGCACATTGCACCTCCCTTCCCACACCAGTAAAAACCGATATACCCTCCCAACTCCGAGAATTCAACAGGCTCATTAGCCGTAGGACGATCATCATACATGATGATCTCGTTATACCTCAGGTCTTCCTTAAGGAAGTCCGCATGATAATGGAGGTTGCTTACAACACGTCCAATCATCTCTCTGCTCACCGTTGATTGGTGAGTTGAATCCAACTCAGCCTTGACACCAGCTATTATGTCGTCGATGACTTGCGTGTATTGGGCGCACGGCTTAGACTTCCCTACCTTCGATGCATCCAGATCCGGATCGTTTGCTACTTCCTCGGCCGTATACGCATCAAGGTTCATCACTACCATCGCGTCAGTAGCTGATTCCCACTGCTCAAGAGCGTCTTCGATGAGAGTCACCCAATCCGACCTTTTGGAAACCGGGCCTATGGTGTCTTCACAGATTCGATAAATATACGTGCGATAATTCGGGGCGAGCACATCATCCAGTGCTCTGCCCAAAGGCATACCACCAATCAATTCGCCATCCACTCCGCCCCCATAGACACCACCGGCTCTATCAGATATCCAAACGTACGCCTCGCGTGCGGAGTAAATCTGATGTGTGCCTTCAGTGTGGGGGATGTTGGCTGTGAAGTTTAGTTGAACAGCATAGATTTTGTCCCTATCGAGATTCTCACTCTCGTACGTGGCCGAATTCGCGGTAGCGGTAGCCCCACTCTGCCAATCGTATTCTGTATTCTCGTCTGTCTTTGCCCACTGAACTGGGATCCAATTTCTATTGGTGTGCTGACCGCGGAGTTTACGCCATCTGACTGTGTATCGCGCATTGCTAAACGGCGATCGCCACCTTACGACCATCTTGCCTTTGTCATCATCTGCCTCGCTGCTATCACCGTTGACTGACCTGACCGGACTATCCAATATAATTACTCGGCTAAATTCACTGTGGAGGTTCGCGTTTGTATGTCTTGCCTGAACTTGGAATTCGTAGGCATACGGATCATCGGCTAGCCCATTACCGTTCGCCAAGACATCATCGAGGCTTATCACTATTGAAGGATCTTCTCCTGCTGTAACCGGGTTGCTGATGAGTTTCGAGTTCGCACCCGTGTCGGAAGTGGGCCAGGTCCCATGAAGTTCCCGCCTCTGGACAATGTATCCAGTGGCCGAGTCGTCTCTGCTCCAGATCAACTTTGCCTCACGCCGCGGCAGCGGGATGACGTCAAGGACGGGTGTAGCCAGCCTGGATGGGGGTGGTGGGTCCGGCGGATCCGGTGTCGGTTCCGGTGTCGGTTCCGGTGTCGGGTCCGGCGTGGGGTCAGGCGTCGGTTCCGGTGTCGGTTCCGGCGTGGGTTCCGGCGTCGGTTCCGGCGTGGGTTCCGGTGTCGGGTCCGGTGGAGTTGTGACAGTTGACGTCGCAAAGCCACCACAATCGGTTGAGTATATGGAGCCATCGCCACAGGCCTGCACCCGGATGTTATATGTCGTGCCGGCAGTCAAGTTAGCGGAATGCGTGGTGCTCGTGCCTGAAACGGACTTACTGTGCCAGTGAGGACCAATCTGTATCCCAAAGTTGTAGTGGTTTATTCCCGTTCCCCCATTTACCGCAGGCCAACTCGCTGAGATGCTTGTAGGGCTAGTGCCACTGCCACTAATGCTGGCTGGCGCCTCCGGCGGACAGGGGATCGTCTTTCCCGATGTTATGCCCGATGGGCTGCTCCATCTGCTTGGGAAGATAGACCCATCACCGTGAGATCTGACCCTGACATAATACGTAATGGGATTGCCATGCCTCCAGCAATCCAGGCCGCTCTTACTTGCGCTCGTGCTGGTGGATTCAACTTTTATTGGCCAATCCGTCAAGTCCTTATCGGTGGAGAGCTCCAACCGATAGCGAAGAGATTCTGGATGGCCGGAGTCATCTATGTCCCAACTCACCACTATGGTGTCGTAGTTCGACCCCGTCACCCGTACGTTTGACGGAATTGGCAGCGGTAGGATCTGCCGCGGCCTTACGCCCGAGTCCTCGCTCCCGTCGCTCGAACCACTCTCCCCGCTGTCCGTCTGCGCCTGCGCTACCGAGGCAAAGACCAAGCTCAGCGCCGCCACCAGCGCGAACCCTATGCCAAGCCGCCCCACCTCAGGCACTATGCGCTTGAGAGAGCTCCAAAGCGAAACTGCACGGAGCAACACACGAAAACGAGCCATAGCGCTTTGTCCTATACCCTCTTCCGGTTCAGTGACTGTGCCTGCCGCTTCCTGCCCAGACCAACACCACTGCACCCTTGATCTCACTGCTTAGTTCAGCCTGCCAGAAAGATTCTGATAGTTTTGTCGCTATTCAATACATAAACATTATCCGTTTGGAGACCCTATCATTAATCTAAACATATGTCAAACCCATAGAATATGTGACATATGAGTATTTCGCTAGAGAAAACTAAAGCGGGATGGAATCAGGCGGTCCCTTGGGGTAAGGGCTCTAGGTAATACTTGTCGCCTCGTCCCTTGCAGGATGGACTTTGCATGCAATCTTTATGGCTCTGCTGAGCCAGACGCACCAAGTCTCGGACGGTCTTGACAAATTAAACGCATGACGGCCGTGACAATACACGGCCGTCATGGCGTCAATGAACTTGGGGTGGGGTCTTGTTGGTTTAGTTGGGCAAGCTAAAAACGCGCGTTTCGGGCTTGAAAACGGCCCAGGCGAACCAGAAGTGGTTGCCGTTTATGATGGATTGGAGTTGCTTACCCTCCAAGGGCCCTGCAACCGCCCGGCCAAGGACGTTCCACTTCGATCGCGTTTCCGTATCCCGGATTTCCCCTCTGTCATTCACGCTAAACTTGAGGGTCTCGCCGTCAACGGTTGGCGCAAAGACACCGGCCGCCCCAATGTCCTGTCCTTGCGTAAAGGGAGAATCTGTACCCGCTTGGTGAAAGACCACAATTGGCTGCCCGCCAACGGTGTCTTCAACCACACTTTGCTCCGCCAGCACGCTAAAGGGGTAGGCGGCGTCTTCACCGTTCAGTGAGACAGTCACCACCCGCTCCATGGCCGGGAGTCGTCCGTCAACAGGCTCGAAGAACAGGAAGGGAGATCTGGAAATATTGTCATAGCCGGGGTAGGGATTGCGGCCGTACGGTCGGAGATGGCCGGTGTCGCGAGACAGCACAACACCTTCCGGGTGCGTGTTGCGAAAATCAACAAACGCAACCATAGACGCCGGCACCGGAGTAAGTCTCTTGCCGGTCAGTTCGCCGACGATGGCCGTGCCCGTAATCTGCTGCCACCAGCTCTCGGTCTGGCGGTCGTACATGATGAGGTCGCTGTAACGCAGGTTGCCGCTCACGCCAAAGTCATAGACAGTGCCGTCGAGGCGGCGATCAAAAGCAATGGCGGTATTGCACAG
>VXOZ01000372.1:0-2881 GCA_009839775.1 Chloroflexota bacterium
ACTTCATCCTAAACCACTCACGCCTCCTCCCCACTACCCACGGTTGGGTTGTTTTTTTCCACCCGTGGGTTATATACAGCCCCCCCCCCGGCTCACCCCGGAGTCCAGGTGGGGGGCAAGTATGAAGTTTCGCGCCTTACTTGAGGTGCCTCATCAGTCGGCGCGCGCGGACAAGATGGATTTAGCGCCCCCGGGCGGGGGCGAGCTTTCGCGGGAATGACGAGCCAAGGGGTTATCTGATCGGCGGATGCAATTTGAGCGGTAATGTACTTGGGAACTAGATGCCAAAAGAAATAAACTTTCCTAGAAAAACTTGACAGGCTAGAGGATCTATACTATGCTGGATTACAGCAATTCCAGGGTTGCCTTCATAGCAATTCTGGGGTTGCCCGTTTAAGGGGGCACGCTGGCGAGGGAATACAACCGGGCGTGTCTTTGTGCGAGATGGATTGGGGCTACCCTTAGGGTGACCTAGATATGTAGGGGCACGATAAATCGTGCCCCTACGACAATAGCCCCTACGATGAGAGCAAAGCGGTACCTGGAACCGACAGACAGGAGAAACGAAATATGGCAACGAAAGTTGAACGCTTGGCGGTGGATGGGGGCGCGCCGGTCCGCACTGCCCCTTTGGAGACCGGCTATCCCGGCGCGCGGCTGATAGGAGATGAGGAACGGGAACTCGTCCTCGAAGTGCTGGACCGGCGCGCGCCCTTCCGATTCTATGGCGTGAACGAGCCGGACAAAGTTGCGGCTTTGGAGCGTGAAGCGGCGCGGATGATGGGCACGGCGTACGCGCTGGGCGTCACGTCCGGCACCGCCGCCTTGAAAGTAGGACTGAAGGCGCTGGACATCGCGCCCGGCGACGAGGTCATCGTCCCGGCGCTCACATTCATCGCTTCGCCCGGCACCGTAGCCGCGCATCAGGCCATCCCGGTATTTGCCGACGTCAACGAGTCGTTCACGCTCGCTCCTGACGACATCGAGAACCGCATCACGCCCCGCACGCGCGCCATCATGCCCGTGCACACGAGCGGCGTGTCTGCGGAGATGGATACCATCATGGACATCGCGCGGCGGCATGGGCTCGGCGTGATCGAGGACTGCGCCCAATCGGCCGGCACGGCCTATAAGGATAAGCCCATCGGCGCGTGGGGCGACGTGGGTGCGTTCAGCCTGCAGGTGAATAAGATCATCACCGCCGGTGAGGGCGGCATCGTCACCACCAGCGATGCGGCGATGTTCGAGCGTGCCGTGCGCTACCACGACCACGGCAATTATCGTTTCGGGCGCATGACTATCGAGACCAGCGCGCCAGACGACACCATGGGCGACCTGACCGCCTATCCGCCGGGACAGCTCGATGCCTTCCCGGGCGAGGTGTACCGCATGGGCGAGCTCGCCGGCGCGCTGGCGTTGGCGCAACTCCGCAAGCTGCCGGGCATTATCGACCGCATGCGGCACGCCCACGACATGATCAAGCGCGAAGTTGCGGGACTACCCGGCGTGACGTTGCGCCACCTGCCGGATCCCAACGGCGTTGCGGGGGTGGCGTTCGGCCTGCTGCTGGACGATCCCGAGAACACCGGCCCCTTTGTAAAGGCGCTCCGCGCGGAAGGTATTCCGGCGCGGCACGTCTACGGCGGCAAGCCGGTCTACACCATCGAGGCGCTGCAGAACTACCGTCCGGCAGTGGGTGAATTGACGCAAGACTACGGCCCCGGCCTCTGCCCGCGTACGGAGGCCATCATGGCCCGTGCCATCCTCATCGGCATCGGGCCGGGCTACACGGACGAAGACTGCGCCGACGTGGTGCAAGGGCTCTGGAAGGTCGCCACTCAAGTTCTGGTGTGACAACAAGGAACACCCGGGCAACTGGTTGATCCGTCATTCCCGCGAAAGCGGGAATCCATCTTCGCTGTAAGCCTGAAGTGCCTATTAACTTACCTTGAACGATGTTCTCCTTTGACAAGAGCTATTAGGGCTCGTTACTACACAGCTAGCCAATTGGCATTCCAGCCGCATCGCTAACAACAGTTCCTGACGTTTCGTACCCAGACACGGTCAGCACAAATTGCAAGACTGACAAATTCGAGCCCTACATCCCATGCGTGTCACAGGGGATAGACTAGAAAATCCCAAAAGGGAAATTCTCTGTCGCTTTGCGCCACTGCGTCTCAGGAATTTAGTCAATGCGTGCAAAAGAAATGTGAGCAGTCTCCAAGAGACCCGCGAAGTCGCGCGCTCCGTACGCCATGAAGATGGATTCCCGCTTTCGCGGGAATGACGGAAATCACCTCCACCGCCTAGGCGCACGAATATCTCGATCCTCATTCCTTCCGATCGCACTAACTGCCGACCGCCACTCTCTCATGACCCGGCATTGACCGTCTCCGGCTTGCCGCTCTCTTGCGAGCGCAGACCTGCGGCAAGGGTCGCCACCGTTTTCGCGCCTTCTAGGGCGTCCACCAGCGGGGTTGCGCCGCTGCGAATGCAATCCACGAAGTGGGTCAATTCGTCCAGCACCGGATGGCCGATGGTGCGACGGAAGGGCAGGGTCTGCGCATCAGCCAGGCCTTCCACACCCCAGTTCAGCCAGACTTTCGCTTCCATCTCCAATGTATTGGTGAGCATGGTGCCTTCCGCGCCATAGGCGTTGAAATTCACCACGTGCCCCGGCACGCGGCGAATGGCCGACGTTTCCCACACTTTGCCCAGGCAGCCGTTCGCAAACTTGAGGATACTGATGTAGGTGTCCGGCAGAGGAAATTCCGGCGCGCTGGCGCACTTGTTGGCGTAGAGTGTAATTTCCGCCACGTCGCCGGCCACCCAGCGGACCAGGTCCATGGGATGCACCCCGCCGCCGTACCACGCGTTCTGA